>NZ_ANBH01000095.1:0-2084 GCF_000341185.1 Nocardiopsis chromatogenes YIM 90109 | reverse complement strand
GGCCCGCCGACCGGTCGGCGGGCCACCGCCCCGATCACTCCGTGCGGCCGTCCGCGGCCTTCCCCTCGCCCCCCTCGTCCGCGCCGCCGTCCCGCGTGGGGTCCGGAGAACCCGGCCCCTGCACGGCGGCCCCGTCCCGTCGGCCCATGAAGACATAGGCGGCCACCGCCGCGCCGAGGATGAGCACGGGCAGGACGAAGAGCACGAAGGTCATATCGGCCTCACTCCATCGGGGGGATATCGGGGGGAATCGCCGCGCCGCCGTCGACTCGGAGGGCCGCGGCCCACGGGCACCGGAGACCATTCCACCCCAAAGCCGCGAACCACGACGATCGGCGCGCAATGGCCCGTCATCCGACATCCTGCGTTCTCCGGACAGTGCACGGATGCCCCTGTAACCGAGTGGTGATCCGATGGGATCGGACCCGCAACCGGACGGCGGCCGCTCCGGTCAACCCGTCCCGGACACCGCGGGCGGGGGGCCGAGTTCGACACGGCCGTTCGGGGTGTCCAGGACGACGACGAGTCCGGCAGGGCCGGGCTCGGCGCGGACCCCGGCGCCGACCGCGTCCAGCGGCCCGGCGACCGCACCGGGGTCAGGGGCCTGCACGCGCATGCCCGCCAGGCGCACCTCCGGGATCGCCGAGGCCGTCGGGTGCGGAGTGCTTCCCCAGTCGATGAGGAAGGGGACCGCGCCGGAGGGGTGGGCGCCCAGCGGGTCGGTGAGGGTCCAGCTCAGGAGGGTGCCGTCGGGGCGGTTCCGGCTCATGGCCAGGACGCGGCCCGGGTCGTACCCGGCGCTGCGCGCGCGGCGCGCGTGGTCGGCCAGGCCGTCCCGGCGCACGGCCCAGGTGACGGCGCCGGGGCCGGAGAGGCCGTCGACGCGGAACGGCCGCGGCCCGGCGGGCGGGATCTGGGACGGGTCGGGCCCGACCAGCTCCAGGTAGGCGCCGTGCCCGATCCCGACGAGGAGGTTGCGGGTCCCCCACCCCGGGTGCGACCCGCCCACGGCGGGTTCGACCCCGGTGAGGCGGGCGAACGCGTCCCCCGCCGAGGGGAGGTCCGGAGCGGCGTACACGATGTGGTCCAAGCCGGGAGGGATGCCCATGCCCGCCATTGTGACGCGGGACGCACCACGGGACCCACACGGGTTCGGGGCGTGATCGCCGGGCGGGCAGGACACCGGGGCGCCGTGCGGCGGACAGGCGACCACCGCGGCGGCGATCGAGCGGGGTTACCGCCGCCGCGGCGGTCACCCCTCAATGAGTCCCCACGGGTCCCGGCGTCCCGCAGGTTTATCGCTTCGTTACCTCATTTTCCGGAGGCGCCTCCCGCCACCCGCGGAACCACACGTCGGCCGTCACTCGGCCGCGGCGAGGAATCGCAGACGGGAGGCGTCGTAGTAGTTGTAGATCGTCACCAGCGGCTCGCCCTCCTCCGGCGGCGGGGCGAACCGGCTCCACTCCTCCACACCGAGCTGGAAGTCGCCCCCTTGCGGCCCCGCCGCGTCGGTGACCAGGTAGTAGCTGCCGTCCGGGTGCATGAGGAAGCGGAACATCTGCCCTTCCCGGTCCGCACGGCAGGGCTCGTGGCTGACCGCGTCGCCCNCGGCGCCCCCCGCCGGTCCCGACGTTGCGCAGCCAGGTGCGGTCGTCCCCGGCGGCGGGGGCGAACGTCTCCCACACCTCGTCCTCGTCCCCGCTGCAGTCCCCGACGACCACACGCCCGCCCTCCGGCACGACGCAGGCGCCCGTCCCGGCGTTCATCAGGCGCGCCGACTGCGCGCCCGGACCGATGTCGTCGCCGCGCTCCCGCAGCGAGACGTCGTCGTCTCCTCCTCCGCCGCCGCCGCGCTCGTCCTCCCGTTCGCCCTCCGGCTCGTCCTCGGTCTCCTCGGCGGTGTCGTCCTCGTCCTGCTGTGCGGGGGCGGGCGCGACGGTGGGCCCCGGGTCCGGCTCCTCCAGCGGCTGGGGCGGGTCCTGCACCGGTTCCCGGGGCGCCCTGGGGACGGCGGCGGTGGCCGTGTCCTGGGACCGCTGCTGCTCCGGCGCGGGGACGCCCCCCAGCACGGCCGCGCCGCCGAT
>NZ_ANBH01000094.1 GCF_000341185.1 Nocardiopsis chromatogenes YIM 90109 | reverse complement strand
CAGCGGCGCCGAGCCGGTGGTGGCCGTGCCCCCGGCGACCAGCCCCGTCTGCAGCCCGGCCACTCCGGTGAAGGGCCCCGCCCACATCAGGAGTGCGGTGGGCAGCACTGTCCGCATGCGCCTGCTCAGCCCGCTCAGCTCGGCGAAGGCGGACCGGCAGCGCTCGCACTCGGCCAGGTGGCGCCCCAGGTCGCGCCGGGGCCTGCGGCCGACACGCCGCGCCTGCGCGCCGATCATCGGGGCGAAGCGGCGGCACTCCCCTTCGGCCCCGGCGATGTGCGCGGACAGGTACGCCTCCCGCAGCCCCTCCCGCGCGCGCGAGGCCAGCGACCCCACACCGCTGCGGCCGATGCCCAGGAGCGGCGCCACCCGCTCGGCCGCCTCCCCCTCGACCTCGGTGTGCCACAGCACCGCCTGCCAGCGCTCGGGCAGGGAGTGGAAGGCCCGGCGCACCAGGCCGCCGTCCTCCAGGCGGAGCACCCGCTCCTCGCCGCTCTCCTCCGGGGCCGCGCCCAGCCAGCGCTCGAAGTCGCCGGAGAGCTCGGTGCGCCGTTCGGTGCCCGCCCAGTCGGCGGCGGTGCGGCGCACCACCGCCAGCAGGTAGGGGCGCCATGCCTCGCCGGGGCCGCGCCCGGCCCGCACCGCCTCCAGGGTGCGGGTGAAGGCCTCGGAGGCGAGGTCCTCGGCGGTGTGCGAGTCGCGGCAGCAGGTGAGGGCGTAGGCCAGCACCGGCCTCCAGTGGCGGCGGTACAGCTCGTCGAGGGCCTGCGCCCCGGCTGTCCCGCCGTCGCGGAGCCCGGCCGCGAGCTCGCCGTCGGACCCGGCGTCACGCGCGGGACCGGAATCGGTGTCGGTCATGCACCCCGCCCCTGTTCGGCACGGCTCGTCCGGACTTCCGTCATTCTGGGAGCCGGGCGCCCCATTGAAAAGAGTGGTCGCGGAAGCGCTCAGTGTAATGGGATATGCCGGACGTGGGGCGAGTCGCCCGCATCGGATGGGCGTTCCTCCCGGTCCTCCCGGTCCTCCCGGTCCTCCCGGTCCTCAGGGGAGGAAGGGGAGGAACAGGGCGGCGCCTCAGAGGTCGAGCGGCGCCGAGCCGAACGCCACCGAGAAGCGGTCGCACCAGATGACCACGCTGGTCATGCCCTCGATGTCGGCGTCCTCCGGGATCTCGTAGTTGGCGTCGCCGTGCGTCCCCTTGAGCGGCCCGAGGTCGACATGGCGCCCGTCGCGGTACTTGAACCAGTCGCCACCCGCCTCCTGGTCGGTCAGCCAGACGTACAGGTCCGGCCCGTCGCTGGAGGCCAGCCCCTCCAGGCGCACATGGCGGGAGCCGTCGGCGAGTTCCAGGACGCGCGCCGTGCCGGTCGTGTCGTGCTCCTGGGAGACGAACTCCCCTTCCGCCAGTACGGCGGGCTCGGCCGGTTCCCCGACCTCGTCCTCAGCGGCCCCCTGCGCGCCCTCCGGCTCCTCCGACCGCTCCGGCCCCTCCGTCGCACCCTGCGTGCCGTCGCTCTGCTCGACGGCGGGCAGGTCCTCGTCCACGGTCGTGCTCGTGTACAGGCGCCACGGTTGGAACGCCCACAGCCCCACGGCCACGAGTACGACCGCGATCGCCGCGGCCCCCCACACCAACGGATGCCGCACCCGTTTACCCATCTCGTCCTCCCCTGGCCACCGGACCGTGCCCCCTTCATTCGGAGCCGCTGCGCGGAGGGCGACGCCGGGAGCGCCAGGGTCACGTGCGGACGAGGCCCGCCTCGTAGGCGAGGACCGCCGCCTGGACCCTGTTGGACACCCCCAGCCGGGTGAACGCCGAACTGACGTGCGTCTTGACCGTGTCCTCGACCAGGTGCAGGCGCCGTGCGATCTCGGCGTTGGACAGCCCCTGGCCCAGCAGCGCCAGCACCTCGCGTTCGCGCGGGGAGAGCGCCTCGGCGCGGGCCGCCGCGGCCGCCCGGGGGTCGGGGCCGCCGTCCTCCTCCCGCAGCCGCCCGGCCAGGCCGCGGGCCATCTCCGGGGAGAGGAAGGCGCCGCCGGCGGCCACCGCCTTCACCCCGGCGATCAGCTCCCTCGGGTCGCCCGCTTTGAGGAGGAACCCGTTGGCGCCGTCGCTCAGGGCGCGCACCATGTACTCCTCGCGGCCGAACGTCGTCAGCATCGCCACGGCCGTCCCGGGCGAGGCGCGACGCACCTCGCGCACGGCGTCCAGGCCGCCCCCGCCCGGCATCTGGATGTCGACGAGGGCCACGTCGGGGCGCTCCCGGCCGGCCAGTTCCACCAGTTCCTCGGCGTCCCGGGCCTCCCCGGCGACCTCGATGCCCGGATCGGCGGTCAGGATCGTCCGCACCCCCGCCCGGATGAGCGCCTCGTCGTCGGCGAGCACCACCCTGATCACGCGTCCCCGTCCTCCTTGCAGTGCAGATCGGGCGTCGGTCGGCGGTCGTAGACGCACGCCGACACCAGTGCCCCACCAGCGAAGCACACCTGGAAGGCCTGGTCGGGCGACCACTCCGGCCCCCGGGGCGAGCGGTAGTAGCGGCACTCGTCGGCGTCCTCGGGCATCAGCAGCTCCAGGCCGGGGTCGATGACCGCGGTGGGCAGCCGGGCCGAGGGCAGCAGCTCTTCGACGGCCGCCCGGTCCTGACCGACGGCCAGCCGGGAGAAGTCCTCCTCGGTGAGCACGGCGTTCTCGGTCAGGTAGGCGCCGTAGGCGTCCCAGCCGACGACCAGCGGCAGGAGGACGCCCGTGGCCGTGGCGACCGCGATGGCCAGCTCCCGGCGGGGACGGACGGGGCGCTCGCGTGCCGCGGCGGCGGCGGTGGCCGGCAGGCGGGCCTCGACGGCGAAGCCGCCCCCGCCGGTCGGGCCGAAGTCCAGGGTGCCCCCGGCCCGCTCCACCCGGTCGCGCAGCGAGCTCAACCCCCGCCCGCCCCCGGCGGAGACCGGGAGGCCCGCCTCCGCGGGCCCATTGGCCACCCGCACGGCGGCGGTCCTGCCGCGCCGCCGCGCCCCGGCCTCCACCGTGACCGCCGCGCCCGGGGCGTGCTTGGCGGCGTTGGTCAGCGCCTCCCGGACGACCGCGAAGACCAGCGTCCGTGCGGCCTGGTCGCCGGGCGCCTCGGCCCCGTCCCAGTCGATCTCCATCCCCGACGAGCGCGCCCGCACGATCAGCCGGCCGAGCGGCGCCTCGGCCCCGTCCTGTCCGCGGGACCGCTCCAGGAGGCCGATGACCTCGTGCAGGCGGCCGATGGCCTCGGAGGCCCGCGCCCGCAGCTCGCCGACGCCCTCCCGGTAGTCCTCCTCCGACAGCCCCGGGGCGACCTCCAGGCCGCCCGCCCGCACGGCGATCAGGCTGAGGTCGTGGCCGATGGAGTCGTGCATCTCCTCGGCGATGCGGGCCCGTTCGCGCAGGCGCTCCTGCTCGGCGACGGCGTCGCGCTCGCGTTCGAGGGCGGCGACCCGCTCCCAGCCCGAGTCCAGCAGCTCCGCCCGCCGGCGCATATAGCGGCCTGTGAACCAGGGGAAGACGCCGAACAGAAGGGTGACGATCGCGTCGGCCATGCCCGACCAGGGCTCGGTTCCGACGGCGAGGGGGACCACCACGCGGAGCAGGCTCTCCCCGACGGCGACCGCGAGGACGGCGGGGGCCGCATAGCGGTTGGCGGACAGGCGCCCTGCGGCGAAGGCGGCACCCGCCAGCAGAGGCAGGAACACCGATATCGGGCCGATCGGCCCGGTGGTGGCCACCGCCCCGTACACCGTCGACACGAGCAGCGCGCCGAGCACCGCCTCGCGCGCCCACGCACCCCACCGGCCTGCGGCGATGCGCCGCCCCTCCGTACTGCCCACGCTCTGGACCCTAGCCCGGGGGCACCCGTTCGGCCTCCCCCGAAAGTGCCGGTTCCCCGCCCGCGGCCCCCACGAAAGTGCGGGCGCACTCTCCACGGACGGGCGATGTGGGGGGTCGTCGGCCGCACCTAGTCTCAAAAACCTGCGGGGCGCCATCGGAACGGTGGCCTCCGGACGAACGATCGGAGAACGATGAACGCCATCCCCGGGCGGCACCGGTCGGAGCGGGGCGGCGTCGGCCCGCTCCCGACTCCCCCCTCGACACGGGAACGGCCCGCCGAGGGGCGCTCTCCGCGGGTGATGCCGCCGTACCGGCGAACCGACGACCTTGACCACGGAAGGGACCCCACCGCCCCATGCCGAGCCTGATCCCCGAGCCCAGCACCGACGCGTACCGGGCCGTCACCTCTTTCGCGCAGGACCTGCCCGCCGGGGTGCAGGCCTTCGCCGAGGCCGCCACCGACCTGCTGCTGCTGGGCTTCGCCGTACTCTTCGTCGCCCTGTGGTGGCGGGCGCGCGGGCACGGCGCGCGCGCCGTGGCGGCTGCGCTGCTGGCGCCCGTCGCGACGGTGGCGGGCTACCTGGTGAGCGAGGGCGCCAAGACGCTCATCCAAGAGGAGCGCCCCTGCCGGGCGGTGGCGGACGCGGTCACGATCGCGGCATGCCCGCCGCACGGGGACTGGTCCTTCCCGAGCAACCACGCCGCCGTCGCGGGTGCGGCGCTGGCGGCGGCGTTCATCGCGTGGCGCTGGTCGGCGGCGTTCGCGGCGCCGCTGGCGCTGCTGGAGGCCTTCTCGCGGGTGTTCGTGGGCGTTCACTACCCGCACGACGTGGCCGTGGGGCTGCTGGTCGGGGCGGCGGTCGCCGCCGCCGTGGCCGTCGCGGCGCGGCGCCCGGCCGAGGCGCTGGTGGTGCGGATGGCCGCGGTCGCCCTCCTGCGCCCGCTGCTGACCGCCGCCGGGCCCGAGCCCCGGGCGCACGCCGACACCGCCCCGCCGCGCTCCCCTCGCCGTCAGGAGACCCTCCGTTGAGACGCCTGCGCACCGGCCCCCTCTCCCGGCTGGCGACCACCGCCCTGGCGATCGCCCTGGGCGCCATGTTCGCCACCGCCACACTGGTCTTCACCGACGGCGTCCGCCAGAGTTTCGCCGACTCCGCCATGGGCGGGGCCGACCGGCTCGACGCGGTCGCCCTCCCGCCCGGGGACGACGGTGTGCTCCCCCGCGACCTGGTCGCACGGGTGCGGGAGCTTCCACAGGTGGCGGAGGCCGACGGCGCGGTGCGCGGGTCGGCCGTGCTGCTGGGCCCCGACGGGCGGCCGCTCGGGGGCGCGGCGGCGATGGCCGCGTCCGTGGGCGGGCCCACCGAGCGGCTGCGGATCGCGGAGGGCCGCGCACCGGCCGCGGCCGACGAGGCGGCGCTGTCGGCGGCCACCGCCCGCACCGCGGGGCTGGAGACCGGCGACACCGTGGCCGCCGTCGGCGCGGACGGGCGGCGGCGGGAGTTCACCGTCACCGGCCTGGTCGACTTCGGGCTGGACCGCTCCGCCGCGGCCACGGGAGCGATCGCCTTCGCCCCGGACACGGCCGCCGAGCTCACCGGGGTCGACGGGTACGCGGAGCTGCGCGTGCTCGGTGCGGACGGCACGGACCCCGACGAGGTCGCGGCGGCGGTCCGCACGGCGCTCGGCGACGCGGCCCGGACCATGACCGGCGCCGACTACGGCGCCCTGCTCGCCGAGGACGCGGGCGTGCAGGCGCGGTCGGTCACCGTCGGGCTGTCGCTGTTCGCCGCGGTGGCGCTGTTCACCGCCGCGCTGGTCATCGGCAACACCTATGCGGTGCTGGTGGCTCAGCGGCGGCGCTCCACGGCGCTGCTGCGCTGCCTGGGCGCCGACCGCGGACAGATCCTGCGCGGGGTGCTGGCCGAGGCGCTGGCGGTCGGGCTGGCGGCCTCGGCGGCCGGGGCGGCGCTGGGGGTGGGCGTGGCCGCGGCGGCGGTGGAGCTGGCCGGGCGGTCGGCGGGGACGGCCTCCTTCTTCGGGACCACCGGCGCCGAAGGGATGCCGCTCGTGGTGAACCCCGCCTCGGTCGCCCTCGGTGTGGGGGCGGGGGTGCTGACCACCGTCGCCGCGGCGGTGCGCCCGGCGGTCGCGGCGATGCGCACGGCCCCTCTGGCCGCGCTCCGGGAGAGCGGAGGGGACGGCGTTTCCGACGAAGCGGCTTCGCGCCCCCGCCGTGGACGCGCTTTCACGGCGGCCTCCCTGTTCGCCCTCGCCGCCGCCGGGGTGTACGCGGGGCTGTCCCTTGAGCCGGGACCGCTGCCGATGGTGGTCGTGGCGGGCGCGGGCATGGCGGCCTTCGCGGGGGCGGTGGCCGCGGCGCCGTGGCTGGTGCGCGCGTTCGCGGCGGCGGTACGCGCACCCATACGGCGTCTGGGGACGGCGCCCGGTCTGGCCGTGGAAGGCGTGCTGCGCGCCCCGCACCGCACGGCGACCGCGATGACGGCGCTGGCCGTCGGGGCGGCGCTGATGTCGGGCTACGCGGTGGCGAGCGCGTCGATCCAGTCCACGCTCACCGAGGTGATGGCGCGCGAGATGCCCGCCGACTACGCCCTGCGCCCCCTGACCGCTCAAGGCGATGCCGACGCGGGCACCCCGGCATCCGCACTCCCCGCCTCCCTCGCCCGCGGCTTGGCGGAGGACCCGGCGATCGGCAAGGTGATGCGGGACCGGCGCACGATCGTCGAGATCGGCGGGGAGCCGACCCGGGTGGCGTCCTTCCTCAACGCGCGCATGGGGACCGACCTCGCGATGGAGACCGTGGCGGGTGACCTGGCCGATGTCGCGCCCGGGCAAACGGCCGTGTACGCGGACGACGCCGAGCGCCTCGGGGTCGGGGTGGGCGACACGATCGCCGTTCCCGCGGACGGGGACGGGTCGGACCGGCGCTTGACCGTGGCGGCCGTGACCGCGTCGGACGGGGGCATGCCGGGCCTGGTCGTGGCGCCGGAGGACTTCACGGCGCTGTTCCCGGACACGCCGGACGCCGCTCTGCTGGTCGTCGGCGCCGACGGCGCCCCGGCGGACCGGGTGCGGGCGGCCGTGGACGCCGCGTCCGCCGCCCACCCGGGGCTGGAGGTGGTCAGCGGCGCGGAGCAGCGTGAGCAGTACGGGCGCCTGTTCGACACGATCTTCGTCGTGGTGGTGGGGATGCTGGCGGTGGCGGTCGTGATCGCGGTGTTGGGCATCGCGAACACGCTGGCGCTGTCGGTGCTGGAGCGCGGGCGCGAGTTCTCCCTCATGCGCGCGCTGGGGCTGACCCGTGGGCAGCTCCGCGGGCTGGTCGCGACCGAGGCGGCCCTGGTCGGCGCGGCCGGGACGGCGGTCGGGGCGGTGCTGGGCGTGCTGTTCGGCCTGGCGGCGGCGGGGGCGGCGATGGACGACATGGTGCCCGCCGTTCCGGCGGCACGGGTGGCGGTGCTGCTGCTGGCCGGAATCCCCGCCGGGCTGCTGGCGTCCCTGGCCCCCGCCGCCCGCGCCGCCAGGGCCCCGGTCACGGGCCTGGCGGCGGGCGCGCCGGGGGCGGTGTGACCTCCACAATATTGATCATGCATGATTAATTTATCCATGATCATGAGGAGGGGGAGCCATGGCCTTGACCCAGATCGATATCGACCCTGAAGCCCTCGATGAAGCGATCAGGCTGTCCGGCGCGAAGACCAAAAAGGAGGCCGTGAACCTGGCCCTTCGGGAGTACGCGGCCCGCCACCAGCGGATCGCGGCCCTGGAGCATTTTGCAGAGCTCTCGGCCTCGTGGGACTACGAGGACTGGCGGCGGCGGGAGAGCGAGAAGGGGTCGGCCGAGTGATCCGGTACCTTATCGACTCCTCCGCGCTCTGGAGGATTCTCCGTGAGGACAAGTACCGGGCTTCTTGGCAGCACGTCATCGCCGAAGGTGTCGTCGGTTCGTGCGCCCCGCAGCGGGCCGAGTTCCGCCGATCGGCACGCGACCTCGACGACTATGAGCAGATGAACGACTTGTTCTCCGTACTCTATCCGGACGTTCCCGTCCCCAAAGGCACGTGGCGGTGGATCGAGGCGGCTCAATACCGACTCGTCCGAGGCGGCGCTCACCGGTCCATGTTCGCAGTCGACCTGATGGTCGCCGCCACCGCCGCCCATCACGGGCTCACCGTTCTCCACGATGACGGCGACTTCGTCACAGCCGCCCGGTTCCTTTCGGACCTGCACGAGCGGAGCGTCCGGGATGCTCCGTCGGCCTAGTGCTGCTCGCCCCTGCTCATCCCCCACAGGGCCAGTGCGGCCACGATGCCGAAGACGGCGTGGCCCACCAGGCTCATCATGGCGGCCTGGTCGATGGTGAACACCGGCATCCCGAGGAAGGCCGGCATCAGGGCCAGCCCGCCCAGGACCCACCAGGCCAGGCCGTAGACGAGCCCGGCGCCGAGCACCGGCCACAGCCGGTCGGCGAACTCTCCGGCCAGGACGCCGAAGACCAGGCCGATACCGGCCGATATGACCAGGTGGACCAGCCCGCCGACGACGGCGCTCTCGGAGCCGACCATCATGGCGATCATCGGGAGCATCCCCATCATGGCCATGAGCATCCCGAAGACGATTCCCCCGGCGAGACCGGCGACCACGCCCTTCCAGGCGTGGGCGATGACGTGCGAGCGGCTGAAGGCGATCGTGGACATGGCGTGGGTCCTTCCCTTCGACACCAGGCGGCCCCGCGGGCGCGGGGCCGCACGGGCGCTCTGGGCGTCCGTGTCCCATGGGTACGCGCGCGCTGGGAAGCCGGGGCGCAAGGTGTCGCCCGGCTGACACTCTTCACTGCACACGTCCGTAGAGTGGCCCACGTGACATACGCCGCATCACCCGACGAGATCGCCGACGTCCGGGCGTACTGGGAGGAGCTCGGCCTCCCCGGCCTGATCGACGTGCACACGCACTTCATGCCGCAGCGCGTGCTGGACAAGGTGTGGGCGTACTTCGACGCCTTGGGCGAGGGCGTCTGGCCGATCACCTACCGGCAGGCCGAGGCCGACAGGGTCGGCCTGCTGAGGCGGTTCGGCGTCGTCCGCTATACGTCGCTGCTGTACCCGCACAAGCCGGGGATGGCCGAGTGGCTGAACGGGTGGGCGGCGGAGTTCGCGGACGCCCATGACGACTGCCTGCACAGCGCGACGTTCTACCCCGAGCGCGGGGCGGAGGGGTACGTGGCGGCCGCGATCTCCTCAGGGGCGCGCGTGTTCAAGGCCCACCTCCAGGTGGGCGGCTACGACCCGCGCGACCCCCTCCTCGACGGCGTCTGGGGGGCGTTGGCCGACGCGGGCGTCCCCGCCGTCGTGCACTGCGGCTCGGGCCCGGAGGAGGGGCCCTTCACCGGCCCGGGGCCCTTCAGTGAGGTGCTGAGGGCCCACCCGCGGCTGAAGGCCGTCGTCGCGCACGCGGGGACGCCCGAGTACTCGGAGTTCCTCGACCTGGCGGAGCGGTACGAGGGCGTCCACCTGGACACCACGATGGTGTTCACCGAATTCACCGAGCGGTTGGCGCCGTTCCCGCCGGAGGAGGTCCCCCGCCTCAAGGCCTTGGAGGACCGGATCCTGCTCGGCAGCGACTTCCCGAACATCCCCTACCCGTACGTGCACCAGCTCCAGTGCCTCGCCGATCTGGGGCTGGGCGAGGGGTGGCTGCGGTCGGTGCTGTACGGCAACGGCGCCCGGCTCTTCTCGGTCTGAGGCCGGGCCGTCGGCCCTCGCCGCGGCCGAACGCGCTCCGCAGCGGGCCACGCGGCGGCGGGTCACGCGGCGGCGGGCTCCCGAACCCCGTCGGCGGCCTCCCCGAGGGCCGGAGCGGCCACCGCCTCCGGCACGGGCTCCGCGGCCCCCGCCCTCCGCACGAGCGCGGCACGCCGCTCCGACAGCCCGAGCAGCAGGGCGAGCCCCAGCCCGACGGCCGAGAGGGCTGCACCGACCAGGGCGGGCGACGTCAGGCCCAGCCCCGCCGAGATCGCCGCACCGCCGAGCAGCGCTCCGAGGGCGTTGGCGATGTTGAACGCCGAGTGGATCCCGGCGGCGGCGAGGCCCGGCGCCTCCTTGGCCTTCTCCAGGATGGTCGTCTGGAGGCTGGTGACGGCCACGAAGCCGGTCGCGCCGATGAGGAAGACCGCGATCGGCGCGAGGACGGGGTTGCCCGCCGTGAACGCGAACAGCCCCAGGGAGGCGGCGAGGGCGCCGGTGAAGAGGTAGAGGGTGGGCATGGGCGCCGCGTCGGCCAGGCGCCCCCCGGCCACGGCGCCCGCGGTGGTGCCGACGCCGAACAGGCCCAGCATCAGGGCCACGCCGGTCGCGCCGTAGCCGGTGACACCGGTCAGCACGGGGCTGATGTAGCTGTAGGCGGCGAAGCTGCCGCCGAACCCGAAGACCACGACCGCGAAGGCGAGCAGGACCTGGGGCCGGGCCAGGACCCTGACCTCGCGGCGGACCGGGACGGGGGCGGGGCGCGGCTGCTCGGGCAGGGCGGCGCGCAGCACCACCGCCGCGACGGCGCCGACCACCGCCACCCCGGCGAACGCCCAGCGCCAGCCGAGCTCCTGGCCCATGAGGGAGCCCAGCGGCACCCCGGCGACGTTGGCCAGGGTCAGGCCGAGCAGCACCCGGGCGACGGCCTGGCCGCGCCGGTGCCCGGCCACCATGTCGGCGGCCACGACCGACCCGATCCCGAGGAAGGCGCCGTGCGGCAGCCCGGCGAGCACGCGGGTGGCCAGCAGCGCCTCGTACCCGGGGGCGGCCGCGGACAGGACGTTGGCCCCGGCGAAGAGCCCGAGCAGGGCGAGCAGGAAGGTCCTACGGGGCAGCCGGGACCCGGCGACGGCCAGCAGCGGGGCGCCGATGACCACGCCGACGGCGTAGCCGGAGATGAGGTGGCCGGCGGTCGGGACGGAGACCCCGGTGTCCGCCGCGACCTCGGGCAGGATGCCCATGATGACGAACTCGGTCGTGCCGATACCGAAAGCGCCCAGAGTGAGCGCCCACAGGGCGACGGGCAAGGTGCCCTCCTTCGCGGGGACATGCGCGACCGCACGCCGATGGGGCGGGAACGGCCGGGAGACGGTCGGATTCGGTGCGCCGGGGGCGGAAGAGGCGCGGTGGAGCGCAGGTCGGCCCAGGGGAACGGGCGCACGAAACCTTGACAACGCCATGGGGCGGGGCGGGAAGTCCTGATGCGCACATGACCCCGCGCACAGGGGAAGGGGGAGTGGACCACACGTCCCCGCGCACCGGGCGTCGGCGCATGCCGACACGCGCCGAGGCGGCCCAGATCACATCGCCGGTGCCGGTGGCACCGGCGGATACCCCGTTTCCGGGCTCCGGCCGGGCGGACAGGGCCTGGCGCCCCGTCCACGTGCGGCGCCGCCTCCGGCCCCGGGCGACGAGGGTGGCGGGAGCACCACGTCCCCTCGGCTGAAGGCGGGGAGGCCGCATCCCCGTGCGCACCCGCCGACGTCTGAGGGCGCCGCCGCGTTCGGCCTGCCGGGCCTCCTACCGGGCCCGGCCG
>NZ_ANBH01000093.1 GCF_000341185.1 Nocardiopsis chromatogenes YIM 90109 | reverse complement strand
GGCCCCCCCCGCCGACGTCTGAGGGCGCCGCCGCGTTCGGCCTGCCGGGCCTCCTACCGGGCCCGGCCGAAGGCGCGGCGGTAGGCGCCGGGGGTGGTGCCGAAGCGGGCCCGGAACCGGCGGCGCAGGTTGACGGCGGAGGCGAGCCCGACCCGGGTGGCGACGGCCTCGACCGGCAGGTCGGTCTCCTCCAGCAGCACCCGTGCCGCGTCGAGGCGCCGGGTGAGCAGCCACTGGCCGGGGCCGGTGCCGAGCTGCTCGGTGAACCGGCGGGCCAGGGTGCGGCCGGACACGCCCGCGCGTTCGGCCAGGCGGTCCACGGTGAGTCGGCGGTCCATCCGGCCCTCGGCCCACTCCAGCAGCGGCGCCAGCGACGTGTCCGGCCTCGGCGGGGCGGGCCGCACGGCGTATTGGCGCTGGCTGCCCTCCCGGTGCGGGGGCAGGACCATGGTCCGCGCGATCTGGTCGGCGTAGGCCGCGCCGTGGTCGCTGCGGACCAAGTGCAGGCACAGGTCGATGCCCGCGCCGGTTCCGGCGCTGGTCGCGACGTCGCCGTGGTCCACGTAGAGCACGTCCGGGTCCACTCGCACGGCGGGGAAGTCGGAGGCGAGCCGGGCGGTGCGGCGCCAGTGGGTGGTGGCGCGGCGGCCGTCGAGGAGCCCGGCCCCGGCGAGGGCGAACGCGCCCGTGCAGATGGCGACGGTGCGCGCCCCGCTCCGGTGGGCGGCGCGCAGGGCGTCGGCGACGGCGGGCGGCACGGGTGCACCCGGGGGGTTCCAGGCCGCGACGACCACGGTGTCCGCCTCCTGCAGGGCCTCCAGCCCGGCGTCGACGTGGATCGCGTACCCGGCGGTGGTCGGTACGGGGCCGGGCCGCTCGGCGCAGACGGAGAAGTCGTAGCGGGGCGCGGATTCCGGCGGCACCGTGCCGAAGACCTCCGAGGCGCAGGCGAGCTCGAAGGGGGACTGCGGCGGACTGATCAGGGCCACCACCCGGTGCAGGCTCATGGCAGGAATGTACCCGCAGGTGTCTTTCCGGACTCTCGGCGGGAGGGGCGCGGCCCGGTCACAGTGGGGGCATGAGCGAAGGCACGGGGACGACGGGTGCGGAGGCGGGCGTGCGCAGGGCGGCGGCCCTGGTCGGCACGGATGAGGTCAGCTATCTGACGGCGGGGCGGGACGACGGCCTTCCGGTGCTCCTTCTGCACGGCACGTACTGGAGCCGGGTGTGGCAGCCGGTCCTTCCCCGGCTCGCGGGGGCGGGGCTGCGGCCGTTCGCGCTCGACCTTCCCGGCCTGGGGCGCTCGGGCGGCGAGCTGACCGTGGAGACCGCGTCGGTCCCCGTCCTCGCCGAGCGGGTGGCACGGGCCGCGTCCGCCCTGGGCGTCTCCGGCCCCGTCGCCGTGGCGGGCCACGACATCGGGGGCGCGATCGCGCAGCACCTCCTGGTGCACGGATTGTTGGAGGTCTCCCGCCTGGCGCTGGTCAACTCGGTCACCTACGACTCCTGGCCGGTGCCGGCGGTGGCGCGGTTCCGGGACCCGGAGGCGGTCGCGTCGACCACGGCGGAGGAGTTCCTGTCCGCGCGTCGGCGTGTCGTGACGGCGGCGCTGGGGAGCGCCGCAACCGAGGGGCTGATCGACGAGTACCTGTCCCCCTGGGCGGAGGCGCGCGTGCGCCGCTCGTGGATGGCCCTGGCGGGCGCGGCGGACAGCCGGTACACCCTCGACCTGCTCCCGGCGCTGAAGGGCTCCCCGGTGCCCAAGCTGCTGGTCTGGGGCGAGGACGACGAGTTCCAGAGGGTGGACTACGCGGAGCGCTTCGACTCGGAGGTGCCAGAGACGACTCTCGTACGCGTACCGGGGGCAGGCCACATCCCCATGGAGAACGCCCCGGAGACGGTCGCGGGTGCGCTGACCGACTTCTTGGCGGGGTAGGACCCGGCACCACACGGCGGCCCCGGGCCGCCCCGGCACCGCCCAGAGCCGCCGCGCATCCCGGCACCTACCAACGACTCTTCATCGACGCATGCATTGTGCATGCTAGACTCGCGCCATGGCGGAGACGACGGTTGTCCAGGTCCGGGACGTCCCGGCCGAGGCAGTGGAGACACTCAAGGCGAGAGCGGCACGCAGGGGCCTGTCGCTGGCCGCCTACCTCCGCGAGCTGATCCTCGAAGAGGCGTCCCTGCCGGAGCTCGACGAAGTCATGGCGCGCCTGGCCCAGGACGAACCGATCGAGTACACCGAGGAGGACCTCCGGGAGTTCAGGTCGGACGGCCGCCGATGAGCTATGTCGTCGACTGCTCGATCGTGATCAGGCTGCTGGCCGCACGCAGGGACGACGAGCTGCTGCGCCGCCGCCTCACCCGCCGGGTACACGCCCCCGCGCTGATCGACGCGGAGGTGTCCAGCGTGGTCCGCGGCCTGTCCAACACGAGCAAGCCCCACGTGAGGATCACGGAGCAGCGCGCACGGACGATGCTGGAGCGCTATCAGGGGCTGCACATCACCCGCCATCCGATGCAGCCGCTTCAGCCCCGCGTACACGAGCTGCGGGACAATCTCACCTCCTACGACGCCATGTACATCGCACTCGCCGAGGCGTTGGAGCTACCGCTGCTCACCGACGACGCCAAACTTGAAAAGGCGGCGGGCCACAGGGCCCGGGTCCTGTACTACCCGCAGCAGGACTGATCGCATGAACGGAGTCCGGGCAAGGGGCCGATGCACAGGTCCGCCGTTCCCGGATGCCGCAGCTCATCCCTTGCCGGACTCCGCCCGAGGCCCTCACACCGCGACGATGTGAACATCCTCGGCGCCGATCGCTCCCACATACGCCCCGATGTCCCCGGGGTCGCCGGTGAAGACGACTGCGCTCCGGTGCTTCACAGCGGTCCACGCAACGCTCGCGTCCACCGCGTCCGGCCACTTCTTCGCGGGAAGGTCCGCCGTTCCGAGTACGGCTCCGATACGCCGCCAATCGGTGATGTCGGGAGCGGTCGCGCAGGCGATGCGCTCGGCCTGGCCCGCCGCCGTGGGGCGCAGGGCGGCTGGAGACGAGCGGACCTGCGGGACCGTGCACTCCTTGAGGACCGCACTCATAGCGTGCACCGTCGCCGGATCCGGTCGCCATACCCGGGCGAGCACCGGGCCGGGGAGGACGGCGCGGTGCGGGGCTCCGGGCAGGCCCTTGTGTATCCGGACGGCCTTCGCCTTGCGCGCGGCCAAACCGATGAGCATGCCCGTGTCGTATACGGGGACCCCGGGGACTCACGCCCCTTCGCCGCGGTTGCGGGGAGCGGTGTCACCCGCACCGTAGACGAGGTTCAGGTCCTCGTCGGGCTCACGGTCGTCCCGTCCGCCCCTCGGCACCGGCGATCAGGGCATCGATGGCCGCGAACCCGGCCTCGGCCGCCGCGGTCTCGGCCATCTGCCTCGTCGCGGCGTTGACCATGTACGCGGAGATGTCCATCCCGGCACGCTCCGCGTGGGCCCTGATCCGCTCGGCCTGGTCCGCTTCGAGGCTGACACTGATCCGCACTTTGGACATACCACCAGCGCAATACGTGCATTACGGAAAAGTCGAGCCGGAGTCGCCGCCATCTCACCGCAACAGTCGCCCCGCCGCCCGGTTCCGGCACGCGGCAGGTTCACGCCGGACCTCTCGGCCTCAGTGCTTGAAGTGGACGAACAACCGGCCGAAGTTCTTGCCGTCCTTCTCCACGCGGTGGTATTTGGCCTTGATCTCCTTCTGCTCCAGGAACCTCAGGACGCGCTTCTTCAGCTGGCCTGAGCCCTTGCCCGGGATGATCTCGACCGTCTTGGCCTTCTTGCGGACGGCCTCGTCGATGATCTCGTTGAGGGCCCGGTCGATGTCCCGGCCCTTGTTGAAGATGTCGTGCAGGTCCAGCTTCAGCTTCACGCTGCCTCCGAGGGAGGGAAAGGGTCACTTCTCGGCGGTGAAGACGGCGGTGCCTGGGACGTACCGGCCGCGGTAGGGGCCCCAGCCGCCCCAGGTCGACGTGTTGTGCTCGGGCCACTCGGGTTCGGTCAGGTGCCTCAGGCGCAGGCCCGCCCCGGCGATCGCCGCGACCCAGTCGCCCATCGTGTGGTGGTGCTCCACGTACACCGCCCTCCCGGCGGTGTCCTCCTCGATGTAGGCCCTCCGGTCGAAGTACGACTGCGCCACCGTCATCCCCGACCGCGTCGGGTCGTCCGGGAACATCCACCGCACCGGGTGCGTCACCGAGAACACCAGTCGGCCCCCGGGGCGCAGCACGCGCGCGCTCTCGGCGACGGCCGCCGCGGCGTCGGGGATGAAGGGGAACCCCCCGAAAGCGGAACAGAGCAGGTCGAAAGAGGCGTCGGCGAAGGGGAGGTGCTGCACGTCGGCCTGGGCGACCGGGAGCCGCTCCGCCCCCTCGTTCTCGTCGATGCGGTGGGAGTGCTGCAGCTGCCTGAACGCCACATCCACGCCGACCACGCGCGCCCCCTGCGCCCGCAGCCACCGCGCGCACTGGGCCGCGCCGCAGCCCACCTCCAGGACACGGGCGCCCTTCAGCTCCTCGCGGGGCCCGAGGAGCCCCGCCTCGTCCTCCGTAAGGCCCTCCGGCCCCCACACGAAGGCGCTGTCCCCCAGGAAGTCCCCGTGTTCGCCCTGGTACTCGTCGGCCGACCTCTCCCACCAGATCCGGCTGGCCCGGGCGCTCTCCTCGGCCCCCGCCGCTCTCCGCCTCACCCGGCTCGCCTCGTCGCACATGGCGCCATCATCACAGAGCGGAAGGCGCACCGGGAGAGAGGCGGGCCCTGAGGAACGGAGGCGTCCTCCCCTCACCGGACTCCGCGACCTCCCGAGGCGCCCCCTGCCCGGTGACCGTCCCGCCCGCGTCACCGCCCCCGGGCCCCAGGTCGATCACGTGGTCCGCCCCGGCCGCCACCGACATGTCGTGCTCGGCGACGACCACCGTCGCCCCGCCGTCCACCAGCTCGTGCAGGCGCGCGACCAGCAGGTCCCGGTCCTTGGGGTGCAGCCCGGTGGTCGGCTCGTCGAGGAGGTAGAGCGTGTGCCCGCGCCGCGCGCGCTGGAGTTCCGATGCCAGCTTGATCCGCTGCGCCTCCCCGCCCGACAGCTCCGTGGCGGGCTGGCCCAGCCTCAGGTACCCGACCCCGACCTCGTCGAGCGCGCGCAGCGGGCGCGCCGCCGCGGGCACATCGGCGAAGAAGCCGACCGCCTCCTCGACCGTCATCTCCAGCACCTGGGCGATGCTCCTGCCCCGGTAGGTGACGCGGAGCGTGTCCGGGTCGTAGCGCGCCCCCTTGCACTCCGGGCAGGGCGCGTAGCTGCTGGGCAGGAACAGCAGCTCGACGGAGACGAACCCCTCGCCCTGGCAGGTGGCGCACCGGCCACCGTCCACGTTGAACGAGAACCGCCCGGCCCCGTACCCCCGTTCGCGCGCCTGCTCCGTCGCCGCGAACAGCTTGCGCACCGCGTCGAACATGCCCGTGTAGGTGGCCGGGTTCGACCGTGGTGTGCGCCCGATGGGCCGCTGGTCGACCTCCACGACCCGGTCGACGCCCTCGAACCCCTCGACGCCGTCGGCCAGTTCACGCAGGAGCGACGTCTTGCCCGCGCCCGACACCCCCGTGACCGCGGTGAACACGCCCAGCGGCACGTCGGCGTCCAGCCCGCGCAGGTTGTTGCGGTGCACGCCGCGCAGCTTCAGCCACCCCGACGGCGCCCGCCCGCACGGCGCCGTGCGCTCCGGCGCGAACAGGTAGGGCCGCGTCTGGGACGCCTCGGCCTCGGCCAGCCCGTCCACCGGCCCGCTGTAGAGCACGCGGCCGCCGCGGCTCCCCGCACCCGGCCCCACGTCCACGACCCAGTCGGCCCGGCGCACCACGTCCATGTCGTGCTCGACGAGGAAGACGCTGTTGCCCGACTCCTTGAGCCCCGTGAGCACCTCCATCAGCGCCTCGGTGTCGGCCGGGTGGAGCCCCGCCGAGGGCTCGTCGAGCACGTAGACGACGCCGAACAGCCCGGAGCGCAGCTGCGTGCCCAGACGGAGGCGCTGAAGTTCCCCGGCGGACAGCGACGGCGCGGGGCGGTTGACGCTCAGGTAGCCCAGCCCCAGCCGCTCAAGCACGCGGATACGCGCGACCACGTCGCCCGCCAGGACCGCGACCGCGCCCTCGTCCCCGCGCGCGTAGGGGTCGAGCACCTCGGCCAGCTCGGACAGCGCGAGCCCCGCGAGCTCGGGCATGGTGCGCCCGGCGAACGTCACCGCCAGCGCCTCGGCCCGGAGGCGGCGGCCCCCGCACACCGGGCACGCCGACCGGGTGAGGTACCGCGCGGCCCTCTCCCGCCGCGCCTCGCTCTCGGAGGCCGCATACGCCTTCATCACCAGGCGCTTCGCGCTGGAGAAGGTGCCCTGGTAGGGACGCTGGATGCGGTGCGCCTCCCGGACCGGGTGCACGGTGACCACCGGCTGCTCGTCGGTGAACAGGATCCAGTCGCGCGCCTGCTGCGGGAGGTCCCGCCACGGCGCGTCGACGTCGTACCCGAGCGCCTCCAGGATCTCCCGCAGGTTCTTGCCCATCCAGCCGCCGGGCCAGGCGGCGACCGCGCCCTGGCGGATGCTCAGAGACGCGTCGGGCACCAGGGACCGCTCGGTGGCGTCCAGCACCTCCCCCATGCCCTCGCAATTCGAGCAGGCCCCTGCGGCGGTGTTGGGCGAGAAGGCGTCGGAGTCCAGGCGCTCGGCGCCCGCCGGGTAGGTGCCCGCGCGGGAGAGCAGCATCCGCAGCGAGTTGGACAGCAGCGCGATGGTGCCGACCGACGACCGGGCCGAGGGCGCGGCGCGCCGCTGGCTCAGGGCCACCGCCGGCGGCAGCCCGGTGATCGCGTCCGCGTCGGGCGCACCGACCTGCTGCAGGAGGCGGCGCGCGTACGGCGCGACCGACTCCAGGTAGCGCTGCTGGGCCTCGGCGTAGAGCGTGCCGAAGGCGAGCGAGGACTTGCCCGACCCGGACACCCCGGTGAAGGCGGCCAGGCCGTCCCGCGGCACGGCGACGTCGACGGAACGCAGGTTGTGCACGCGCGCGCCGCGGACTCGGACGAACGGGTCGTGTGTCACCGGTTCAGCGTACGTAGGCTCCTGCCCTGGCCGCGGCGGCCGCGGCCCGCGCGGAGCGGTCCGCCGCCGCCTCGTCCACGGGCCCGAACCCCGCCAGCAGGCGGTGGTACAGGGGCGCCGACACCGCGAGCGCCACCTCCCCGGGGTCGGTGCCGTGCGGCACCTCACCCCGGTCGGCGGCCCGCACCACGCACGGCCCCCACTCGGCCACGCGCACACGCTGGAACCGGCGCAGCGCCTGGGCGGCGCGGGCGTCGCAGGTCGCGGCGGCGACGACGGCCTTGAACAGGGGCCCCTGCCGGGGATCGGAGAGGCGCTCGCACACGGTCAGGGCGTTGGCGCGCAGGTCGTCTTCGAAGGTGTCGGCGGCCCGGTCGGGCAGGGGCGGCACGGACAGGTCGGCGAGCAGGTCGGCGACCAGCCCGGAGGCGCTCCCCCAGCGCCGGTACACGGTGGTCCGCCCCACCTTCGCGCGCCCGGCGACCTCCGCCAGGTCGAGCCCCGCGAAGCCCTTCTCGACCAGGATGTCGGCGGCGGCCCCGAGGGCGGCGGCGCGGATGCGGGCGGTGCGGCCACCGGGGCGCACCGTCCCGGGAGCGTGCGTCTCGCCCATGGCACTCCTCCGTCGAAGCCGCAGGTACGCGGACACTCTAATTGGACAGGCGTCCCCACGTGGGCATCTCCGGGGCAAGTGCTCTCATGCATTCCCCTTGATCGGGGGTTTCGGGCGTCCCGGGGGCTTCGACGGGACGGGGCCGATCCGATTCCGCCCCTGAGCGGCACGCCCCGCGCCCCGAGCACCGACGCGCCCGGAGGCCCTCATTGCGTGTCACGCGGGTCGGGTGTCACCGACTCCGTGGTCAGTACTACGAGGGCGCTACGTAGGCTGTCGTGGTGGTCGGACGGAACCGGTTGGTCGGACGAAGCGAAGAGCTGGCGGCGGTCACGCGCCTCGTGCAGAACGCGCGCGACGGGCGCAGTGGTGCGGCTGTCCTGCGCGGCGACGCCGGGATCGGCAAGTCCGCCCTTCTGGACGCCGCGGCGGACGCCGCCGGGGGGATGCGCGTCCTGCGCGCCACCGGCGTCGGGGCCGAGTCCGACCTTCCCTTCGCCGCCCTGCACATGCTTCTCCGCCCGGTCCTACCCGCCGTCGGCGGGCTGCCCGACGACCAGGCCCGCGTGCTGCGCTCGGCGCTCGGCCTGAGCGACGAGGGCGGGAACGGCGAGCGCTATCTGGTGGGCCTGGCACTCCTGACCCTCCTGTCCGACCTCGCCGCCGACCGCCCGCTGCTGTGCCTGGTGGACGACGCCCACTGGCTGGACCCCGCCTCCTGTGACGTGCTCCTGTTCGCCGCGCGTCGCCTCCAGGCCGAAGGCGTGGTGTTCCTCTTCGCCGCGCGTGACGGGTTCGACGCGTCGGGCCTCGACGAGGTCGCCCCCGCGGCCCTCGACCGCCCGTCCGCGGTGGCGCTGCTGCGCGACCGCTTCCCCCGGCTCGCCCGCGACATCCGCGACCGCGTCCTGGAGGAGTCCGAAGGCAACCCGCTGGCCCTGATCGAGCTCCCCGCAGGGCTGTCCGAGGAGCAGCGCGCGGGCCGGACCGCGCCACCCGCCGCTTTCCCGGTCCGGCGGCGCGTCCTGGACACCCTCGGGGCGCGCATCGACCGCCTCCCTGAGGCGACACGCCTCCTGCTCGCGGTCGCCGCCGCAGAGGGGACGGGCGAGCTGGGCGTCATCCTCCAGGCCGCCCGGGCCCTCGGCTGCGCGGAATCCGACCTGGACGCCGCGGACCGGGCGGGCCTGCTGTCCCTTTCCGGCGTCACGGTGGCGTTCCGCCACCCGCTCGTCCGTTCCGCCGCCTACCAGGCGTGCCCTCCCTCGAAACGGCTCGCCGTCCACCGCGCGCTGGCGGCCGTGCTCGACGGCGACCGGCGTGCACTCCAGCTCGCGGCGGCCGCTACCGGACCGGACGACGACATCGCACGCGAACTTGAGGAGGCCGCCGAACGCGCGCGTGGACGCGGCGCACTCCCGTCAGCGGTGCCGTTCTATGAGCGCGCGGCCGACCTGAGCGAGGACGGCACCCAGCGCGCGCACCGGCTCATGCGCGCGGCGCAGTCCTCCGTGACGGTGGGCCGTACCGAGCGCGCCCGCGACCTGGCCGAACGCGCCGACGGCCTGGCGTCCGACCCCGTACTGCTGGCGGGAACGGCGATGGTCCTCGGGACCGTCGAGTTCGAACGGGGCGTCGCCGCGAAGGCCGCGGGGTTGCTGATCGAACGCGCCGGGCCCGTCACCCGGTCCGACCCCGCGCTCGCGCACACACTGCTGGTGATGGCGGCGGACAACGCCTGGGCCGCGGGCGACCTGGAGGCCGTGCGCGAGAGCGCCCGGATGATCCGCACGGTTCCGCCCCCTGATGCCGAGGACGGGTTTCTGCCGCCGCCCGGCATCGCCGCCGACTCCGTGGCCGGGCTGGGGGAGCTGGCCGACGGGGCCCAGGAGGCGGGAATGTCGCGGCTCGCCGCCGTGGTCGACCGCGCCCGCACCGAGCCGCCGGAAAGCCTGATCGTGCGGCTGCACCTGTGCTCCGTGGCGCTGACCATCGGCGACGACGAGACCGCAATGGAGCTGGCGGGCGCCGACGCCGCCGCGACCTGTCGGCGCGGCCTGCTGGGCGCACTCCCCGCGGCACTGCAGTTCCAGGCACAGGGGCAGCTCATGGCGGGGCGCCACCGCGACGCCGCCCTGTCGGCGGAGGAGGCGCAAGGGTTCGCGCATGCCACCGGCAAGGTGCGGACCACCGCCCGCCTCTGCGCGCTGGAGGCGCGGGCCGCCGCGATCGCCGGGGACGCCGAGCGGTGCCGTGAGGCGGCCGCCCGGTCGACCGGAACCGCCGAGGCCGATGCAGCGGCGTCGAGCGCGCTCGGCCTGCTCGCCCTCACGTCGGGCGACGCGGGCGAGGCACTGAGGCGCCTCGCAGAGGCCGCCGACGGCCCGGGGCGGCTCACCGCCCTCACCGTCGCCTCCTCCGCCGACCTCGTGGAGGCGGCCGTCCTGACCGGCGCCCGGCGCGCGGAGGAGGACGCCGCCCGGTTCGCCGCGTGGGCGCAGGCGTCCGGCCGCCCCTGGGCCCGGGCACTGGCACTGCGCTGCCGAGCGCTTCTGGAACCGGCCGACCGCGCGGGCGGCCTGTACGCCGAGGCGCTGTCCCTCCACGAGCAGGGCGGCCGCCCCTTCGAGCAGGCGCGCACCGCACTGCTTTACGGGGAGTGGCTGCGCCGCCGCAAACACAAGAGCGAGGCGCGCACACATCTGCGGTCGTCGCTGCGGGTGTTCAAACGCTTGGGGGCCGGGCCGTGGGCCGACCGCGCCCGTGCCGAACTGCGGGTGGCAGGCGACACCGCACCCGAGCGCGCGGGCGCGGGCACCCCGGCGTCGCTCCTCACCCCGCAGGAGCTACAGATCGCCCGCATGGCCGCCGCCGGGGCGGGCAACCGGGAGATCGCCTCGCGCCTGTTCCTGAGCCACCGGACCGTCGAATACCACCTGTACAAGGCCTATCCGAAGCTCGGCGTGCGCACCCGCACGGAGCTGGCCCGGCTCGACCTGACCGACCACTGATCGTTCCGTTTCGGGTTCATTGCAGGTTCGGGAGCAACGCCCTTCCCCCGGCTGAGGGCCCATTCCGCCGGTAGAGGTCCGCATCGGCCTCGGCCCTGGTGACCCGGTCGCGCAAGGTCCCGGGGATGGTGCCCGGTCGGCCGCCGCCCCCCGGCGCGTTCGCGCGCGGCTCATCGGGGCCGCTCCTCGGTGCCAGTGGCCGACCCGGTGGCCGACCCAGTGGCCACACGGATTCGCCCCCGTGGACCGCCTCCCTAATCTCCTCGTCATCGCCTCCCCGGCGCAGGGCCGGGGAGCATGGCGGAGAGGCGGGATCGGCCATGAGCAAGGTTGTCGTGTTCCACGAGCCGGGCGGACCGGAGAAGTTGGCGGTCGTCGACACCGACGCCCCTGACCCCGGCCCCGGCGAGGTCCTGATCCGGGTGATGGCCGCCGGAGTGCAGCCGTTCGACATCGCCGTCGTCGAGGGGTGGCTGCCCCTGGCGGCCGACGGCCCCGACTACCCGCGCACCCCGGGCAACGAGTACGCCGGGGTCATCGAGGCCGTCGGTGCGGGCGTCTCCGGGTTCGCGCCCGGCGACGAGGTACTGGGGTTCAACGTGCTGGGCTCCTACCGCGAGCACGTCTCCATGCCCGCCGACCAGGTCACCGCGAAGCCGCCTTCGATGCCCTGGGAGGTCGCCGGAGGCTTCACCGCCCCCGCCCAGACCGCGCACATCGCCCTCCAGGACATGGGCCTGTCCGAGGGCGAGACGCTTTTGGTGCACGGTGCCGCCGGGGCGGTCGGCACGATCGCCGTCCAGCTCGCCCGGCACAGGGGCGCCACCGTCATCGGCGCGGCACGCGAGGCCCGACACGCGTACCTGCGCTCGCTCGGCGCGATCCCGGTCGCCTACGGCGAGGGCTTCACCGAACGGGTCCGCGCCCTGGCGCCGGGGGGCACCGTGCACGGCGCCGTCGACGGGGTCGGCGGGCAGGCCCTCGACGCGACGCTGGAACTGGTCGCGGTCCACTCCCGGATCTTCACCCTCGTGGACCACGCCAAGACCTCCGACCTTGGCATCCGTACGGTCCCGCCGAAGCGCTCCGCCGCGCGGCTCGCCGAGCTGGCCGACCTCTACGCACAGGGCAGGCTGCACGTCCACATCCACGCGGAGTTCCCCTTGGAGAAGGCGGCCGACGCGCACCGCTTCCACAAGCGGGGCGGTGTCCAGGGGAAGATCGTCCTGACCACCGACGCCCTGCGGGAGGCCCGCGCATGATCGGCGTCGACATCTGGTTCGACATCGTCTGCCCCTGGTGCTGGATCGGGACCCGCAACTGGGCCGCCGCCCTGGAGCGCTTCCCCGCCGCCGACCGGGTGGAGGTCCGGTGGCGCGCGTTCGAGCTGCGGCCGGGCGGCCCCGACGTTCCGGGGCGGCGCCTGGCCGAGGTCATGCGGGCCGAGTGGGGGTTCGACGACGCTCAGGCCGAGGCCGTCGTCAAGCGGGTACAGGCCGGGGGCCGCACCGTCGGCCTGGACCTGGACCCGGAGAACGTGCGCCCCTTCGACACGTTCGACGCCCACCGGGTGGTGCGTCTGGCGGCCGAGCAGGGCCTCGCCGAGCCCGTGGTGGAACGCCTCTTCCGCGCTTACCACGTGGACCATGCCGACCTGGGCGCGCGCGGGACACTGACCGATACCGCCGCCGAGGCCGGGCTGGACCGCGCCGCCGTCGAGGACATGTGGAGCTCCGGCGCCCGCTCCGAAGGCGTGCGGGAGGACCGCTCCCTCGCCGCCCGGACAGGCGTCACCGCCGTCCCGTCCTACCGGGTGGGCGGCGGACGGGCCGTCTCCGGCGCGCTCTCCCCCGACGACCTGCTGTCGCTCCTGCACAGGGGAGCGCGGACGTGACCACGCCTCAAGGTACGTCCGGCGAGGCCCCCCGGGACGGGCCCCGGGCCCCTTCCCGGCGCACCGTCGCCGCCGTGTCGCTCGGCCTGATGCTCGGCGTGCTGCTGTCGGCCCTGGACCAGATGATCATCGCCGCATCGCTGCGCACGATCGCCGACCGCCTCGGCGGTTCCGAGATGCAGGCCTGGGCGATGTCCGCCTACCTCGTCACGTCGGTGGTCGCCACCCCGATCGCCTCCAAGCTGTCCGACATGTACGGGCGGCGCCCCCTGTACCTGGCCGCGGTGGGGGTGTTCCTCATCGGATCGCTCCTGTGCGGGCTCGCGCCGAGCATGCCGTGGCTGTCGGTGTTCCGCGCCGTCCAGGGCACGGGGGCGGGCGGGCTCATGGCGCTGGCCCTGGCGATCCTGGCCGACCTGCTGCCGCCCGAGCGCCGCGTGCGCCACCAGGCGTGGCTCGGCGCCTCGTTCGCGGTGGCGAGCGTCGCCGGGCCCGTCCTGGGCGGCTTCTTCGCCGACGCGCCGACCCTGCTGGGGCTCGCCGGGTGGCGCTGGGCGTTCCTGGTGAACCTCCCCGTGGGCCTGGCCGCGCTCGCCCTTGTCGAGGCGGCCCTCCGGGGCCCGAGCCCCCGGCCGCGGGGGCGGGGGCGGCGGGTCGACGTGCTCGGGGGCGCGGCGCTGATCCTGGCCGTGGTCCCCGGCCTACTGGCGGTGGAGTTCGGGGACGGCTGGGGATGGGCGTCCGCGCCGACGCTCGCGGCCCTGGGCGCGGCGGTCGCCGGGACGGTCCTGTTCGTCCGGACCGAGCGGGCGATGGGCGACGACGCCCTCCTCCCGCCGCGCCTGTTCCGCGCTCCGGCCTTCACGGCGGTGAACGCGGTCAATCTCGCGGCGGGGGTCGGCATCTTCGGCGGCCTGCTCCTGCTCCCCCTGCACCTTCAGGAGGTCCGGGGTATGGGCCCGACAGGGGCCGGGCTGATGCTGGTGCCGCAGACGGCGGCCATCATCGTCGCCGGCCGCGTCGTCGGCCCCTTGGCGGTACGGGGATGGGACCACCGCAAGCTGCTGGCGGGGGCACTGGCCGTGATGGCCTCGGCGACCGTCGGGTTCTCCTTCATCGGCCCCGGCACTCCGCTGTGGACGGTGGGGGCGATCGCCGCCGCGATGGGGCTGGGCACCGGGGTGTTCTTCCAGGTGGTGATGGTCGCCCTGCAGGACGGGGTCCCGCCGGACGACGTCGGTGTGGCGAGCGGGCTGTTCACGTTCTTCCGGCAGATCGGCGGGACGGTCGGCACGGTCGCCTTGGGGGCGGTGGCGTTCGCCGGGGCGGACCCGGAGCGATCCATCGGCACGGCGTTCCTGGTAGCGGGCGGCGTCCTCGCCACAAGCGCGCTGATCCCCCTGGTGGTGCTCCCCCTCGTCACACGCCGGCTCCACGCGCATGGGGCAGCGGGCCCAGAGTGATCGGAGCCCGTCCTGTCCGGCCCGGGAACTCCGATCGGCTCGGGTCCCGGGTCGGATTTCCGGCTCAGTCGCCTCCCGTCCGGACTACCGCTTCCTTGGGGGTCTCCGTCTGCGGCTCCCCCGTCGGAGAGCCTTGTTCCGCGTCGCGGACCTCGCGGCGCATCAGGAACACCCACCCCACGACCGCCGTCACGGTGAACACCCACCACTGCACCGCGTACGACAGGTTCATCCCGGTGTTGGTCTCCGGGGCCTCCACGCGTTCGGGCGCCGGGTCGGATGCCGGGTCCTGCTCGGTCAGGTCGCCGTACCCGCCATAGACCGGGTAGGGAAGGTCCTCGGCGATCGCGTCGACGTCGATGAGCATGATCTGCCCCTCGGGCAGGCCCTCCCGTACGCGGACGCCGGTGTTCTCCGGGGTCTCGCTGTAGTGCAGCCGCGCGGTGACGGTGACCTCGCCCTCCGGGGCGGGCGGCACCTCGGGTTCGGCCGTCGACGACGGGGGCTGCTCGATCCACCCCCGGTTCACCAGCAGCGCGGTGCCGTCCCCGGTCACCAGGGGGGTCAGCACGTGCAGCCCCACCCCCCGGGAGCCGTCCCGGTTGCGCACCAGCAGCTCGTTGTCCGAGTCGTAGGTGCCGGTCGCGGTCACCCGGCGCCACCGGTCCTGCGGGTCGATGTCGGCGCCGACCGCGTCCAGCTCCCGCACCGGAACGGGCGCGGCGGCGAGGTTCTCCTCCTGGAGCCGAGCCGCCGCCGACTTCTCCTCCCACCGGTCCAGCTGCCAGAACCCCAGCCAGATGAAGGAGGGCACGACGACCAGTACCAGCGCGTGGAACGCCAGCATGCGCTTGGACAACAGGACTCGGTGCACGTCTTCGAGGCTATGAGATACCCCGGGCCGCCTCGCATCGGCCCGGGGTTGCGCGCGCGGGCCCGCCCCCGGGGCGGGCCCGCACCTCATGCCGCGGACGGTCGCCCGTCCGAGGCGCCTAGTCGGCGGCGTGCGCGGCGGCGCGGCGCTTCTTGCGCGCGATCGCCATCGCGGCCCCGCCGCCGCCGAGGGCCGCGACCGCCGCGGCCACCAGGCCGCCCAGTGCGACGCCGGTCACGGGCAGCAGGTCGTCCTCGGCCGAGACCTGCGAGGCCAGCTCCTTCTTCGAGTCGTCGCCGGAGCCGCCGTCCGCGCCGTCCTTGCCCGGGCCGCCGGACTCGCCGTCCTCGCCGCCGTCCTTGCCGCCGTCGGACCCGTCTCCGCCGTCGGAGCCGTCTCCGCCGTCGGACCCGTCGTCGCCGTTCTGGTGGTCCTTGTCGTCGTCCCCGCCGTCGGAGCCGTCGGAGCCGTCGTCACCGTCACCGCCGTCGTGGTCCCCGTGGCCGACCTTCTCCAGGCACTCGGCCTTCGCGACGCCCAGGACGGAGACGGCGTTGCCGCAGATCTCCACGGCGGCGTCCACGGGGATGTTGACCTGGTTGCCCGAGGCCACGCCGCCCGACCCGTCGGTCTGCGGCGCCTCCTCGTTCTCCGGGGACGTCTTGATCACGTTGACGACGGTGGTGCACTCGGCCTTCGAGGTGCCCAGCACCGCGACCGAGTTGCCGCAGACCGTGATGGCCGCGTCCACGGGGATGTTGATCTGGTTGCCCGAGGCCACGCCGCCGGAACCGTCCGTGGACGGGCCGGAGGACCCCTCGGACTCGTCGGCGAGCTTCTCGACGACCTTGGTGCACTCGGCCTTGGACACGCCTCCGATCGCGGCCGAGTTCCCGCACACGTCGAGCGCCGCGTCCACGGGGATGTTGATCTGGTTGCCCGAGGCCACGCCGCCGGAACCGTCCGTGGACGGGCCGGAGGACCCCTCGTCGGAGGAGGCGTAGACCGCCTTGGCGACCTCGGTGCAGTCCGCCTTGGAGATGCCCAGCACCGACAGCGCGTTGCCGCAGAGCTCGGCCTCCACGTCGGCGGGGACGTTGATCTGGTTGCCCGAGGCCACGCCGCCGGAGCCGTCGGTCACCGGCCCGGCCCACGCGGCGGTGAGCGGAGCGGCCGCGAAGCCGGCGGTGAGCAGCGCGAGGGTGGTCGTGGTGGTCAGCCGCTTGCGCATATCGAGGGATGGCCTTTCACGAGTGACTACACAGAGTGAACGTTCCTTGCCGCAGTGCACGCAGTAGCGGGTGCGATGAACCGTCGACACGACGGCCCCCAGGGAGCCCGCCCGCGGCGCATCCGCCGTGCGGGGTGGATGCGGGGCCGCGAACGGCGGGCGGGGCCGCCCTTTCCGTTGCGTGGCAACGCTAGAGGAGGCGCCCCGCGCTCGCCGGGGGTTTTCGTAAATTAACGAGGTTGCCGCGCACACACACCGTATGTCCGTTACTACGCTCAGCAACGATATGCAGGGTGAGGCCCGGTTTTCGGGCGACCTCGAATCCGTCGTGAACGCGGTTTTTTACCTCCGCTTTCCCTGGAGAAGCCCCGCCACGAATCAGACTTTCCCGACGAAAACCTATCCCCGTCCGAGAACAGAAATAGCCCCCGGAATGCGGATCACATCCGCATTCCGGGGGCACCCCGGCCGCCCCAGGTGCAGGTGGAGGGGCGGCCGAGAGCCAGAGGGGCCGGGCCCGGACCCCCGGACCCTTCGCCGCGCCCGCGTCCGAGCGGATACCGCTCCCGCACCCGGCCACGCGGTTCTTCACGGCGACGGCGCCCCACCCTAGGGCATAATCTTGACCAATTCAAGAAAATGACCGCATCCAGAAAGGTGCCGCGACCGCCGCCCCGACCGGCCGCACCCCGGTAACGATCGGCGCTCCGCCCCGTGAAGACTTGAACACGGTTCGCAACTCTGCGTGGTTATAGCATCACCCGGCGCATACGGTTCCCGCACCGCCGGTGGCCGCGACCGGCCGTACACCCCGACCCGTACGAACACGTCCCACCGGGGAAAGGGCCACGGGCGGCGAACGCGGACCCCCGCCGGCGTCCCGCCCCAGAATCGCGAAGTGTGGACCGCCTATGAAGCGAACGACGGCAACCGCCCTCCTCCTGTCCGCCTCCCTCACCGCGTCGTGCGGCCCGACCGCCGGCGACCTGGAACGCGCCGACACCGGCCCCTCGGCCGAGCCCGAGGAACCGGCCAAGGCGCCCTACACCATCGCCTTCGGCGGCGATGTGCACTTCGAAGGGGCGCTCCGGGAGCGCCTGGACGCCTCCCCCGACACGGCGCTCGGGCCGATCGCCTCCCGGCTCTCCGAGGCCGACCTGGCGATGGTGAACCTGGAGACCGCCGTCACCGGCGGCGGCACCCCCGCCCCCGGCAAGCAGTTCCGGTTCCGCGCCCCGGCCACCGCCTTCGACGCCCTGGATTCGGCCGGGGTGGACGCGGCGACGGTCGCCAACAACCACGGCATGGACTTCGGGCCGGACGGGCTGGAGGACACCCTGGCCAACGCCGAGGCCGCCGGGTTCCCCCTGGTGGGCGCGGGCCGCGACGAGGACGGCGCGTACGCGCCGCACACCGTCGAGCTCGGGGGCGACACCATCGCCCTGCTCGGCGCGACGGACGTCCTGGACGCGCACCTGATGGAGCAGTGGACGGCCAGGGGCGACCGGCCCGGCCTGGCGTCGGCGAAGAACGACATGCAGGACCGGCTCGTGCGCGCCGTCTCCGACGCGGCGGAGACCGCGGACGCCGTCGTCGTCTACCTGCACTGGGGACTGGAAGGCGACCACTGCCCCCTGCCGCACGCCCCCGAGCTGGCCCAGCGGCTCCTGGACGCGGGCGCCGACGCCGTGGTCGGCGGGCACGCGCACGTGCTGTCCCCCGGCGGGTACGCACCCGGCGGCTACGTCCACTACGGCCTGGGGAACTTCGTCTTCTACAACCACAACGGCCCGACGGCGCAGAGCGGGGTGCTCACCCTGACGCTGCAGGACGGCGAGGTGATCGGCGACGAATGGGCGCCCGCGCGCTTGGAGGGCGGCGTCCCAGTGCCCTATGAGGGCGAGGCCGCCGAGACCGCCACCGCACAGTGGGAGGAGCTGCGGACCACCTGCATGGTGGGGCTGTCCGCCGTCGCCTCCGGGTGACGGGGTGCGGTGGCGGGCTGCACCGACGGAGCGCCCGGCCTGGTCGGACCGGGCAGGCGCGCCGCCCCTCAGGCCGTGTGGCGCGCGAGGACCTCGTCGATCTCGGCCTTCAGGCCCGACTTCCGGGTGTCGTCCAGGTAGGAGGCGTCCACGCCGTTGCGGGCCAACAGCGCGAGGGTGGACAGGTCCAGCCCCAGGCGGTGGGCGGTGCGGTACTCACCGGTGAGGTCGGTGCCGAACATCGTCGGGTCGTCACTGTTGAGCGTGGTCAGCAGCCCGGCGTCGAGCATCCGGGGCAGCGGGTGGTCCCCGATGGCGCCGATGGCACGCGTGCGCAGGTTGGAGGTCGGCGACACGTCGACCGGGACCCGCTCGTCGCGCAGGCGCGCCACCAGCTCCGGGTCGGCCATCGCCTGGATGCCGTGCCCGATGCGCTCGGCCGCCAGGCCGTCGAGCGCCTCGTACACACGCTGGACGCCGCCGACCTCACCGGCGTGGGGGAGGCTGTGCAGACCGGCCTTGCGCGCGCGGGCGAACAGGTCGGCGAACGGGGCGCGGGCGACCTCCATGCCGCCGACGCCGAACCCGACGACGCTGTCCGGGCCGTGGGCGAGCGTCGCCTCCAGTGTCCTCTCCCCGCTCTCCACCCCGAAGTCCCCGGGGAAGTCGGGGATCCAGCGCAGCTCGATGCCGTGGTCGCGGGCGGCCCGCGCGCGCCCGCGCTCGATCCCGGCGAACACCGTCTCGGCGGAGACGCCCCGCATCAGGTGCGCGTACAGGCTGACGTGCACCTCGGCGTAGCGGACGTTCTGGGCGGCGAGCGTGTCGGCGACGTCCCCCGCGAGCAGGGCGAAGTCCTCCTCGGTCAGCAGGGTCGCGACGGAGGCGAGGTAGACGTCGATGAAGTGCGGGAAGTCGGTGAAGGCGTACCAGTCCCGGACCGCGTCCAGGGAGGAGGGCAGCCCCTCGACCCCGTTGCGGCGCGCCAGCTCCAGCAGCGTCTCCGGCTTCATGGAGCCTTCGAGGTGCACATGGAGCTCGACCTTGGGCAGCTCGCGGACGAAGGCCTCGGCGGGCTCGGGGAGGGGGGCGAACGGCCGGTGCCGTTCCGTGGAGGGGACCATGCGGGAACGGTACCCCCGCGCCGCCGGGAGTGGCGAGGGCGGCAGGGCTTCCCACGGCACCGGAGTCCCCGTAGGCTCTCCCGACACCGCACGGCTTCACATCACCCCAGGTCATGACAGAGTCACCGGGAGAATTCCCGCGAATCGGGCCCGTCGGCCGCGATGAGTTCCGGCCCGTCCCCCGGTCTTCACTGTCGAGACTCCGAACGGAAGAGAGGCGAGCCCCATGCGGATCCTGGTCATCGAATTCATCAGCCTCGACGGCGTCGTGCAGGCCCCCGGCGGCCCCAAGGAGGACACCGACGGCGGCTTCGCCCACGGCGGGTGGACCTTCCCCTTCTTCGACGAGGAGGTCGTCGGCGGCTCGTTCGACGGTGCGACGGCCGAGGCCGACGCCCTGCTGTACGGCCGCCGCACCTGGCAGACCATGGCCGCCGCCTGGCCGGAGCGGGCGGGCGACCCGCTCGCCGACAAGCTGAACGCCATCAAGAAGTACGTCGTCACCGACACCCTGGACGAGTCCGACCTCACCTGGAACAACAGCACGCGCATCCCGGGCTCGGAGGCGATCGCGCACATCCGCGGACTCCGCGGGGCCGAGGGCCGCGACCTGGTCGTCATGGGCAGCCCGAGCCTGGTGCGGGCCCTGCTGGGCGAGGGCCTGGTGGACGAGCTGCGGCTGGTGCAGATGCCGGTGCTGCTCGGCGGCGGGAAGAGCATCTTCCCCGAGGACGGCGGGAAGCAGGAGTTCGAGCTGGTGTCGGCCACGACCAGCCCCAAAGGGGCGATCGTCGGCGTCTACCGCCGCGCCGGGAACTAGTCCGGGGGACCGCCCCCCGCGGCGGCGCACACCCGCACCACCCGGGCCGGGGACGGCGCATGCCGTCCCCGCCCCTTCGCCTTGCCTCTGTACCTACTAGTATGTACGGTAACGGCCATGGACACCAGGGAACGCCTCATCGCAAGCGCCCGGGAGCTGCTCTGGGAACGCGGCTACGTGGGCACCAGCCCCAAGGCCGTCCAGGCGCGGTCCGGCGCCGGGCAGGGCAGCATGTACCACCACTTCCGCGGCAAGCCCGACCTGGCGCGCACCGCGATCGAGCGGACCGCCGCCGAGCTGCGCGAGCGCGCCGAGGCCGAACTGGGCGGGCCCGGTACGCCGGTCGAGCGGATCACCGCCTACCTGCGGCGCGAGCGCGACGCGCTGCGCGGGTGCCCGGTCGGCCGCCTGACCCAGGACCCGGACGTGGTGGCCGACCCGGAGCTGCGGGAGCCGGTCGAGCGGACCTTCGCCTGGCTGACCGGCCGCATCGCCGGGGTGCTGGAGGAGGGCCGGGCCGGGGGCGAGGTGGTCTCGGACATCGCCCCCGAGGCGGCGGCGTCGGCGCTGGTGGCGGCCGTGCAGGGCGGTTACGTGCTCGCGCGCGCGGCCGACTCCCCCGAGCCGTACACGCGCGCCGTGGACGGGGCGCTCGCCCTGCTCGCGGGCCACCTGCGCTGAGCCCGTCCGCCCCTACGCCCCCTGGCGGAGCGTCCCGCCCGCCCGAAACGATCGGAGCCTTCCATGCCCTTCGTCCGCATCGACGCCCTGAAGGCCGGACCCGAGCGCCTCGACGCGCTGGGCCGTGCGGTCCACGACTCGCTCGTCGAGGTCGTCGGCGTGCCCGAGAACGACCGCTTCCAGGTGCTCACGAGCCACGACGGCGTGCGGAGCACGGTCTGCTACGACGACGAGTACCTGGGCGTGCGGCACGACGACGACCTGGTCTTCGTCTCCCTCACCATGCGTTCGGGGCGGCCGCCCGAGCTGAAAAGGGCCCTGTACCGGCGGATCGCGCAACGCGCCTGGGAGTACGCGGGCACGGAGCCGCGCAACGTGTTCATCGGGGTGACCGAGAACGAATCGGTCGACTGGTCGTTCGGCGACGGCGTGGCTCAGTACGCGCCGTGAGCCCGCGCCGCCGCCCCCCTTAGGCCGCCTCCCGGATCGGCGCTCCGGCGCGGTGGAGGTGGGCCAGGGCCTCGGCGTGGGAGCGGATGAACCCGGTCTCGTGGTAGGGGACGCCGATCTCCTCGCAGTAGGCGCGCACGATCGGCTGGGCGCGGCGCAGGCTGGGGCTGGGCATGCTCGGGAAGAGGTGGTGCTCGATCTGGTAGTTCAGGCCGCCCAGGGCGATGTCGGTGAACCACCCGCCGCGGACGTTGCGCGAGGTCAGCACCTGTTTGCGGAGGAAGTCGAGCTTCTCGCCCTTCTTCAGGGTCGGCATCCCCTTGTGGTTGGGGGCGAAGATGCAGCCGAGGTAGACGCCGAACAGGCCCTGCTGGACGGCGATGAACGCGACCGCCTTGACCGGGTCGAGAACGGTGAACACGGCACCCAGGTAGAGGACGAAGTGCGCGGCGAGAAGGGCCGCCTCGGTCCCCTTGCGCTTGGTCGTCGGCCGGAAGAGCGCGCGCACGCTCCCCACGTGCAGATTCAGGCCTTCCAGGAGCAGCATCGGATAGAAGAGGAATGCCTGGGAGCGCCCGACGAGCCGCGGCAGCCCCTTCGCGGCACGCGCCTGGTCCTGGGACCAGACGAGGAGGTCGGGCTGGACGTCGGGGTCGAGCTCCTCGTGGTTCGGGTTGGCGTGGTGGCGGGTGTGCTTGTCCTGCCACCAGGCATACCCCAGGCCGATGCCGAGGTTGCCGACGAACAGCCCGACGTTCTCGCTCAGCCGGCGGCCGGAGAAGATCTGCCGGTGCGCCAGCTCGTGGGCGACCAGGCCCACCTGGCCGAAGACCGCGGCCAGGGCCACCGCCGTGGCCAGCTGCCACCAGGAGTCACCGAGCAGCGCGAACGCGGCCCAGGCGGCGGCATAGGCGGCACCGGTCAGGCCCAGGCGGATCGCGAAGTAGCGCGGTGTGCGCTCCATCAGCCCCGCCTGCTCGATNNCCGCTCCCCCCCCGCCGCTGTCGCCGTCCCCGTTCGGGTCGCGGACATGTACGGCTCCCAGGTTTCGGGGTGAAGTTCTCATGACACGACTAACCTATGCGCAGGCAGAGGCAACATGACATGGCGCACGCACGCCGGTCCGCGGGGGTGCAGGCTCCACCCCCGGCCGGCGATCGCGCATGGAGAGGGTGCGGCCGCGATTCGTCGAGTTCCACCCGTCCGCGGGCAGGGGGTGCTCCGAGGGCGGCTACGGCATCGAGGCGCTGGCCATGCGGCACACGGCTGGCCCTGGGCTACCGGATCACCGGCGCGGACGGCGCGCGGCCGGGCTGCACCGGCGGCACGGTCCGCTGCCCCTCCGTGGACCGGCTGGCCGCCGGGTGCCCGGTGCTGGTGCTGGACGCGCCGTCCCCCTGGGAGGGGCGTTTCGGCCACATGGGGCCGGAGGACGCCGAGGCGGCCGCGGGCCAATGGCCAGAGACGACGCTGATGGCCACACACCGCGACGACGACGTGGTGCGCGCGGAGCACGCGGACTTCGCCTTCCCCGACGACGGCGACGTCTTCGATTCGAGGTGACCCCGCAGGGCCTCCAGGGCGGTGGCGGGTCCATGCCCGAGCAGCGCAGGCCCGGGACGGCCCCGGTTCTGGGAGTGGATCTCTGAGCCGTGCGAACCGGGTGCCCGACCGGGCGGGGCGCCCCTCAGTCGCGCCAGAAGATGTGGTGGGTGACCCCGCTCGCGCTGGGGACGGCTTCGTGGTGGTAGCGGTCCTCCAGGTCCTCGGGGGCGTCCCACAGGCGCAGGCCCTCCCCGATCCTCACCGGGTTGACGACCACGTGCAGGGTGTCGACGAGCCCCGCCTCCAGGAACTCCTTGATGGTCGTGACCCCGCCGCCGAGGCGGACGTCCTTGCCCCGGGCGGCCTCCTTCGCCTGCTCCAGGACCTCGGCCGGTTCGCCGCCGACGAAGTGGAACGTGGTGTCGGACAGGGTGAACGACGGGCGCGGGTGGTGGGTCAGGACGAACACGGGGGTGTGGAAGGGCGGCTCGTCGCCCCACCACCCCTGCCACTCGTGGTCCTCCCAGGGGCCGCGCTGGGGGCCGAACTTGTTGCGCCCCATGATCTCGGCGCCGATGTCGCGGGAGAAGTCGCGCGTGAAGTAGTCGTCCAGGCCCCGGCTGCCGCCCGGGTCGGTGCGGTTGGGCCAGCTGGCCGTGGCCCCCGCCCAGGCGAACAGCTTCTGCGGCTCGATGTCCCCGCCGAAGGGGCGCTCAAGGCTCTGGTCCTCACCTGCGGCGATCCCGTCGCTGGAGATGGTGAAGTTCTGGACCTTCAGCAGTTGTCCCATGTGCTCCTCCTCGGCGGCCGGCCCGCGTGCCCGGCGACGGTACCGCCGGGCGATGACACTGATGGGACTTCCGGGGACGGAGGGACTCATCGGTCCGGCCCGCCCGTCACCGCCGACCGATGAAGGCCTCCACCAGGGGGCGGTCGTCGGCCCGCCGCGTCGCCATCAGGATGTGGCTCTGCGTCGGAGGCCCGGCCAGCTCAACGCGGCGGGCGCCCCTCGGGAGCCGGTCCGTCACGCTGTACGGGGCGATGGTCACGCCGAGCCCGGTCGCCACGAACATGATGATCGTGTGCCAGTTCGAGCACTCCTGCGCGACCTGGACGTCCACACCCGCCCGGCGCAGCGGTGCCGTGTTCACGTCGAACGCGTGCGGGCCGTAGGAGCGCGGGAACAGGATCAGCGGGTCGGCCGCCAGGTCCGCCGCCTCCGCGCGCTCCTGCCCGGCGACCGGGTGGTCCGCGGGGACGACCGCGACGAACCGCTCCGACGCCAGGGGGAGCAGGTCCACATCGTCGCGTTCCTCGGCGTCGCGCACGATTCCGACGTCGACCGTGCCGTGCTCCAGGGACGCCAGCACGTCGACCGTGAAGCCGTCGTGCAGTTTGACGTGCACGTCGGGGCGGCGCCGGGCGAACGCGCGCAGGCGTTCGCTGAGGATGACGACGGCCGAGGAGATGAAGCCGATGTCGATCCGCCCGGCCTCGCCGCGGCCGACACGGCCCGCCTCGTGCAGGTCGGCCGCCAGGCGCCCCAGCAGGTCCCGCGCGCGCGGCCGGAACGCCGCCCCGGCGTCGGTCAGGCGCACACTCCGCGAGGTGCGTTTGAACAGCTCCACCCCGATGAGCTTCTCCAACTGCCTGATCTGCTGCGACAGGGCGGGCTGGGCGATGTGCAGCCGCTCGGCGGCGCGGCCGAAGTGCAGCTCGTCGGCGACGGCCAGGAAGTACCGCAGGTGGCGGAGTTCAACACGCTGATCCATCGGTGCAGCCTATCGATCATGCAAGAACGTTGTATTGGACATATGGGTGGTGGAGAGACGAGGCTGGCGGCACCGCCGATGGAGATGCAAAGGAATCACCTCATGCCGCACACCACCGCCTCGGTCGAGATCTCCTCGATCGCCTCGCAGCAGGACGCCGACGCCTTCCGCGCGCTGAACGAGGAGTGGATCACGCGCCTGTTCAGCATGGAGGAAGGAGACCGGGTCCTCCTCGGGGACCCTTTCGGCCACGTCGTCGAGCCGGGAGGGGACGTCCTCCTGGCCCGCGATGAGGACGGCACCGTCCTCGGGGGCGTGGCCCTGCTGCGCTACCCGGACGACGTGTTCGAGCTGACCAAGATGGGCGTGCTCCCGGCCGCGCAGGGGCGGGGCGTGGGGCGCCGCCTCGTGTCGGCGGCGATCGCCCGCGCCCGTGAGCTCGGCTGCACGCGCCTGTTCCTCGGCTCGCACAGTTCACTGGCCCCGGCCATCCACCTCTACGAGGAGGCCGGGTTCGTCCACACCACCCGCGACCGGCTGCCGTTGGACGGCCAGTACTACGACCGCGCCGACGTGTTCATGGAGCTGAAGTAGCGGATTCGCCGCCCCGGTGCCGTGCCTGTTCCTGGCCCGATCGCGCTGCCGCCGCGGGTGGTCGGGTCATGACGACCTCGACAGGAGGGCCAACGCCTCGGCGATGTCGTCGACGCCCGTGATTCCCAAGAATGCGAATGCGGCCACGACGATTCCCGAAAGCACGATCCAATATTCTTCCCAGGACATCCTCCCCCGCTGCACCTCTTTACGGAACAGCTCGGCGACCGAAATGAGTACAGCACTGGGACCAAACGCCAGAGCGACCGTGATGACCACAGACATCAGATCGTCAGGTCTAGTGTTCCCGATGTAGTGCATGTATTTCGCCAATGCGGATATACCGAGGACGACCCCCGGGGGCACCCAGAGCCAAGTCAGGTTCTCGCTGATCTGCTCTTTATGCTCATCGTCGCGGTCGGCCATGCGCTCAGCCCGCCCATGTGGACAATGCGGCCTCCTCGGAGCACGGAAGGAGGAAGGCTCAGGTACGAGTGGAGACGAACTCGGGAACCCGTTCCGGCCGGGGCGCATCCGAGGCTGGGGCGAACGGCTCCGCCGTACCTGGTGTCATACCGGGCCTGCCGGTCGCCCACGGAGTCTCGCGATGCCCGCTCGAATGCCGCCGTGCCTGCCATGAGGTGACGTTAACGTCCCTCTCTCTCGGGGGATACGGGACGACCGCTTTCGGTCAGGGCTGGCGGAGGCCGAATAAACGTCCGCGCGACGCTGCGAACGGTCGGTGTGCGGCCGTCCCCATGGACGGCCGCACACCTCAACCCCACGTCCGCCCGCTACGCGGCCTTGCCGTGTTCAGCTCCGTAGGTGAGTCGGCGGAGCGCCACCTCCGCCGGGCCCCGCATGTCCGCGCGGCGCATCAGGTCGGCGAGCACCACCGTCGCCGCCCACACGGCGATGCCGATGCCGACACCGACCGCGGTGGAGACCTCCAGGCCCAGACCGTAGGAGGCGAACAGCACCGCCCAGGCGACCGACTGCAGCAGGTAGAAGGTGAGCGAGCGCTGCCCGAGCGCGGCCAGCGCGGTCGCCACCGGGCCGGGGCGGGGGCGGCGCGAGATGCGCACCGCGACCAGGGCGATGAGCGCCGCGTAGCCGAAGCCCCCGGCGAAGCCGGTCACCTGGTGCAGCAGGGCGACCAGGCTGGCGGCCAGCGGGGTGGGATCGGCCCACATCCCGTTGCGGACGAGCGCCTCGGGCAGCCCGCCGAGGACGGCGACCGGGATTCCGACGGCGGCGGTGCCGCGCAGCAGCGGCAGGTACCGTTCCGGGGCCTCCAGGAGGCGGCGCCGGGCCGCCCACATGCCGATCAGGAAGGGGAAGACGGTGGCGGCGCCCATGAAGGCGATCATGAAAGGCCACATGGTGAGGCGGAAGAGGAGTTCACCGGCGACCCCGGCGGGGATCTCCGGCGTCATGGCCGCTCCGTCACTGGCGATACGAGTGGCGAAGACGAACACGGCGGCGACGGCGAGGGCGGCGAAGGCGGTGCGCAGGAGCCCTCGGTCGGACACCCGGAGCGTCCCGACGAAGACGAGGGCGAGCAGGCCGTAGACGGAGAGGATGTCGCCGAAGAACAGGAGCGCGACGTGCACGGCGCCGAAGGCGACCATCCACAGGCCTCTGCGTCTGAGCAGCTTGCGCGTCCAGGGCCAGTCGCGGCCCTGCTCGGTGCGGCGGCGGTGGATCTGCGCCAGCCCGTAGCCGAACAGGGCGGCGAACATGGGGTAGCCGCGCAGGTCGGCGAAGACGGCCATGGTTCCGGTGGCCAGCCGGTCCCACAGGCCGCTGATCTCGCTGCCGACACCGGTGGAGATCTCGGCGAACAGGTGGGCGTGAGCGGTGGCGATCACGAGGAGCATGACACCGCGCGCCAGGTCGGGGGCGAGCGAGCGCTGGGAGGAGGGGAGCGCGCCGGTACCGGTCGGCGCCTGCTCGGGGGTCCGGGTCGGTGACATCGGATTTCCCGTCCATGAGGGGGCCGCCCCGCACGGGGCGCTGACACCGACGAAACTAGGACCTGAACTTCGATTAAGGTAAAGAGATAGTGGAGGGTGACGGACGTCACCCTCCAGTGGCGGCGTGCCCTTCCCGACCGACCTCACCAGGATTCTCAAGCCCGGCAACGGATCGTCGCCCGCCATCCCCCCTCTGCAGGAACGGCATCGACGGGAAGGCTTTCCGTCTCCGGCCTGCCCGCCTGCTTCCACTCCTCCACGAGGTCGCACAGACGCTTCAGCGCCGGTGAGTCAGGGGCGTCGGCGATGATCCGGGCGTCCGGAAGCACCCCCATGACCGCGATGTGGTCGCCGTCGACGACCCCGTATCCGACCCGGTCCCCTAAACCGGCGGAGACCAGGCCCTCCGGGCTGCGGGCGATGAGCCACATGCGCAGATGGTCGGTGGTCGGCCAGTCCAGGCCATCGACGGCGTCATGCAGGGGTGAGCCAACGAGGGTGCCGAGCAGCTCGGCGGCGCGCTCGGGACGGTCGTTCAGCCACGGCGCCGAGAGGTAGGCGTCGGCCTCGGTGTCCCGCGCGGCGGCATCGTCGGCCTCGAAGCGTTCGTTGTCCGGCTCGGCCATCCGGACGTACGCACCTCGGTGCAGGCGCAGGTGGGCGGGGCGCCCCTCTGCGACAGTGAAGGAGACCATCGCCGTGGAGTAGGTCATGGCCGCCATGGCGAGGGGGTGGAGGACACGGCCGCCTTCCGCCGTCTGTCCGACCCACGTCCTGGGAATGCGGTCGGGGGTGGTCCAGGCGACGATCCGATCGAACGGGGCGCGCTCGGGGACTCCGGCGATCCCGTCGCCGCTGATGGAAGCGATGTTGGCGTAGCCGGCCTCCTGGTGGAGCGCGTCGGCACGGTCGATGAGCGAGCCGCGGATGTCCATGCTGACCACGGAGCCTTTGGGCCCGACGAGTTCGGCCAGTAGCGCGGCGGACATCCCCGATCCGGTCCCGATCTCCAGAACGCGCATGCCCGGCCGGACATCGAGCACACGAAGGTGCCGAGCGATCACTGCGGCAGGCGTGGTGTGGACGACCGCGCGCCCGTTCTCGCCGCGATAGTGGACCTCGTCCACTGCTTCGACGGCAGCGTCGACGGCGTCATGGGTGTGGATCATCCGGGTTCCTCCGAAGGTGTCAGATACGAATCGCGGCATACAGGGGCCGATCGGTGGCCCCGTCTTCTCTCACCGGCCTGCCCTGAGCCTCGACCCATGCGTGGGGTTCGCAGGGGCTGAAGCGAGACCCAATGCACCAGGTGAAACGGCGGCGCAGCAGGACGCCTGTCAGGTGCGCCGCCAAGGAGTTCTCCAGGCAGGCCGCCCGGCCTGGGTAATGGCGCGCCACACGGTCAAGCGCCGCCAGTATCATTTCGGCCTCTTCGGTTCCCGCGAAGCGCGGCGTGACCACCGCTCCTGCCCTGGCCAGTGCCAGGCAGACCCGCAGTGGGAACAGGCGCAGAGCCGCGAGCGCGATCACGAAGCCGACCATGGCGGTGGCGAGGTGCCCCGGGGAGGACGGGGGCGGAGCAGAGTCGAGTCTCCTTACTCTCATCGGCCCCCACCACCGTCAAGGACCAGGAGCTTGCGGGTGAGGAGATCTTCCGCCAAGGCCCGAGTGTCGATCTCCACCATGGCCGGATCAACCCGGTAGTGGTCGGCGACGGCCGTGGATGCCTTTTCAGCGTCGCCGTCGGCGGACAGGTGGGCCCATATGCAGGCGGCTGTCGAAGAGAGAAAGGTCCATCGCCCACGGCCCCGCACGTCGAGAAGCATCGCTCCGTGCTCGCAGACGACCGTGTACACATGACGGCTCGGCCTCACTCGCAATGCGCTTCTCCGCTTCCGTTCTCGACTCCACGAATCCACATCTCGAAGGCGACCACGGCCTCCAGGGCGGCGAACCTGCCGGGCACGCCCGCCGCCAGGCGGTCGAGTTCCGCCTGTGCGGCGGCACCGTCGACGATCCCGTTCTGCTCTAGCCGGGAGTCGCTGAGCATGACGCGAAGACGGGGAGCGTTGGCGCGTAGTCCGGCCAAGGCGATGCCGTCATAGGCCCCCTTTGTGGTCCGCCGAAGAACGGCCTCGGGGACCGTTCTGGCCATGGCCGCACACAACAGTGGTTTCTGGGCCCGCAGATCCGCGCGTTGATGAGGGGGAACCGACAGGGAGGCGCGCACGACGCGGCCATCGAGAAAAGGAGCGTGGACGGGAAGCCCTATCGCGCGTTGAAGTGCGGCCAGCTCGGCCTGGTAGGCACCGTATTCACGGGCTTCGGCCCAGGCCCTGCGCTGAGCGACCTCGGACTGGGGGACGCGTGTGGTCTCAGCGGCTGCGCGCAGCCGCTCGGCCACCTCCCGGCGCGCCGAAGGGGTCAGCAGCACCGCGGCCCCCATCCCCCCGGTCCACGTGAAACGGTCAGCAGCGCCGCGCCTCGGCCCTGGCCCGGCGTCAGTGACCTCCACCTGGTCCGCCAATCGGCGAAGCCCTTCGTCATAGGAGGTGCGAGCCAGCCGAACAGCGCTTCTCGCCACGCCGTGAACAGGCAAGTGGCGTAGACGGGCGAAAGCGGAAACATGTGCGGCGAAGTCGCGCCTCCGGCGCAGCCTCCATAGCTCGGCGAGGGAGAAGGGAGGCGGCGAGAGCAGGGTATCGGCGCCTGAGCCGGTGAGGTGGGCCTTCGCAGCGAGCTCACTCGACCGGCGCGCGGCCTCTCGGTGGATGGCCCACCTGGGCGCGTCCGTATAGGGCTGGTCGGTCACCGGCGCCGCCTCCAGATGATCGAAGAACCGCCCCATGCCGACGCTCTCGTGGACCAGCCCATCTAATTCTTCTGCGGCGTGTCGAGCATAGTCGGAGTCATCACTGCGGTCGGCCGGATCCACACGGGTCAATGCGACGACTTTGTCCGTGAATCGGGTGGCGAGGGCGGTGACGGTGGTGGAATCCAGGCCGCCTGAGAGGTCGCAGGTCACCGTTCCGCCCTCGCGGACACGCACCTCGACCGCTTCGGAGAGGGCGTCCTTGAACTCGTCCACAGCTCCGTCGAATTCGACGACGGCCGTCTCGTTCTCGTAGACGGCCACCGAGGCCCCATGGCGTTCGAGGATCAGGGCCGTCCCAGGCCGAAGGCGGTTCACCCCCGTGAATGCGGAGCGGTCGGCGATCACTTCAGGCACAAGGGGGCACGTGAGAAGTGCGGCCAAGGCCGTGTAGTCGACATCGGTCCCCGTCTTCCGTTGCAGGCAGCGGGCCGATGTCGACCAGACGACGCCGTCACGGGCACTGCTCCAGTAGACGGGACGGGAACCGACGGCGTCACCGACGACGACGGTCCGCCCAGGGCGGTGGGCGAGGACCCAGTAGGAACCGGGCCATCGCGTCAATGCCTCCCAGTCTTCACGGTCGAACGCCGCCGAGGCGGCGGCGAGGGCGGCGTCCTTCGCATAGCAGTCGCCGACCACCGCGATCTGGAAGGTGCCCTCACCCGCCGTGCGCACGGAGCCGGATCCGTGCACGCGCACCGGTATCGACGACTCCCACACCGGGGTGCCCCCGATCGCGGGGCCACCGAGGACGCTCCCTGTCAGATGCATGCCGTACACCTCACAGAAGCAGGTACGTCGGAGCCGCCGCCCAAAGGGATTGCAGGGCCGCGGCCCGACGGGGATCACTCGAAGTAGCGGTTCTGGTCCTTGGTGTCCTCGGCGAACTTGCCGAGTGTCGCTTCCGGAACCGACCCCATGTCCACCACCATGGGCGACTCGTAGGCGTCCGGCGGTTCTGCGGGTCCTGCGGTCTCGGGCTCCATGCCGACCTCCTCGATGCTGGAACCTCGGATGGCCGACCGGTCGGTGACCGACCGATCGCAGGCGTCCTCTGCGAGCGGAGAGGAGCACACCCAACTCACTGAAGACTTGATTGAGACTAAAGCGCGACTCACAATCGAGTCAAGCGGCCGTCCCTGCCGTCGGTTCGGGGCGACTACGGAAGGGCCGCAGCGACGTCCGCGATGAAGGTGCGGCTGTCGGCTTCGGTCAGGGCGTGCTCGCGCAGCACGGCGTGGATCGAGCGGTACTGGTCGACTTCGTCGGGCTCGGTGATGACGAGCTCACGGGTGAAGGTCTCCACGATCACCGTCGAGTCGTCCGCGCTCTCGTAGAGCAGGAAGCCGTTGTTCTGACGTTGCCCGAACCCATGCGCCAAGGTGAGTACGCGCAGCTCGACGTTGGACAGTGTGCTGACGGCCAGTAGACGGTCAGTCTGGGCCGAGAGAAGCGATGCGTCGAAAGGGTGCCAGCGCAGGGCGGCCTCCGTGATCACGAAGCAGAAGCGCTTGTCCGTGCGGTAGAGGACCTCTTGGCGCTGCATGCGCGCGGCGACGGCGGCGGGCACGTCCTTGGTCGTGGACGCGTCAGCCAGGGTCAGGACCTGCCGCGCGTATTCGGCGGTCTGAAGCAGGCCCGGGACGAGGGAGGGCTGGAACGACAGCACCTCACTGCTCCGCTCTTCGAGCGCTCCGACCTGCTGCTGCCGCTCCTTGAGGCCCTGGGCGTGAACGGCGCGCCAGTGGCGGGACTCCACTAGCGCCGCCTCTGTCAGCTCCGCGGCCTGTTCGCGGACGTTCAAGGGGACTCGACAGGCGTCGAGCCACTGCTCGACGTCGCCGACTGAAGGACGGGTCCGGCCGTTCTCGATCTTGGAGACCTTCGACTGCGACCAGCCCAGGTCCCGGGCCAGTTCGTGGCCGGACAGCCCGCGATCGAGGCGGGCGGTGCGCAGGAGCGAGGCGAGGCGGCTACGCGCCCCCTGTGTTCTGGCGCTTTCCACGACCCTCTCAGTCCGAGTCTCAATTCAGTCGAGAATTATTCCCGACTTCTATCATAGTCTGTGCGCGAACGGGGTAATGCCAAGACTAGCGTGCCCGACCACCCCCTTCCCAAGGAGCACGGCCGTGACGATCATGTCCGTGTCTGAGTTCCGAGAGGTCTTCGACAGCTTCGAGCACCAGATGTTCCGGCTGGAGTCCCTGGACCACTACATCGCCGAGAACGAGCGGGAGCCGCTCGAACGCTTCCGCGCGGGCCTAGCCCAGGACCCGGCGTGGCGCCGCCCGTGGGCCGGCACCATCGCGGCGATCAACGCCCGGGGCGCGTCCATCGGACGGGTCCACGTGGTCACCGAGCCGCTCACCGAGTACGTGACCTTTGAGATGACGTGCGCCTACCCCGCGAGCGTCCAGGCCGGGGAGGATGTGCGCATCCTGCCCCGCTCCACCGCCGAGCGGCTCGGCGTGCCCTGTGAGGATTTCTGGCTCCTCGACGGCACACGCACGGCGCGCATGGCCTACGACGAGGTCGGCAACTGGCTCCATGTCGACCTGACCGATGATCCGCAGGTCGTACAGGAGCATGTCCGCTTGCGGGAGCTCGTCCGAGCCGAGGCGACTCCGCTCTTCGACTACCTGTCCGGCGCAGGGATGGAGCCTGCACCCGGTTCGCTTCTCACCCCTCAGGAGCAACAGTGACCGAGAACCCGTTCACCGACTCCGAGTTCTTCAAGTCCGGTGGAAGCGGGGACAAGGGATGCGTTGAAGCCGCGATCACGCGCCGTGTTCCCGATCGGGTCGGCCTGCGCGACTCCAAGAACCCGCAGGGCACCGTGCTCATCCTCCGGCCGGGCGAGTGGGCGGCGTTCGTCCGCTACACCGAACGGGCGTCCTGACGGCACTGAGCGACACTGGTGCGGGTCCCCATCGGGGCGGCCGCACCGGTAGAAGCCACGGGGCGCGGCAGGGGTTAGAAGGCGTCCCGCTTGGCGGCGCCGACGAAGGCCCGCCACTCGGAGGAACCGAAGAACAGAGCACCGAGGTCACGATGCCTGGTGTCACGCACCGCACTCACACCAGGAGCGTCAGCGACTTCCACGCAGTTGTTGCTGGTGGCGGCACTGTAGCTGGACTTCTTCCAAATGCCGTTCAGGTCCATGGGGGTTCTCTAATCTGTGCAGGCTAGCCGGTGAGGGAGGCCAGGAGGCTATTTGACCTCTCGACCGATTCGGCCGATGCCTGAAGCCGATCGAACACTAGTCTATAGCGCTCGATCTGCTCCTCCTCTTCGAGGTACAGGCCGTCCTGGTCGGCCTCGATATAGACGATGGAATCCGTCTCCGAGAAGACCAGAAGGCTGAACTGGAAGCCGGCGGCCGCGTGTGCACCGACATCGAACGGGAGTACCTGGAGGTCGACGTTGGGGCGCTGATTGACGTCGATGAGGTGCATGATCTGCTTGCGCATGACCTCCTCCCCGCCGACCTTCCGCCGTAGAGCGGCCTCATCGAGGATCATCCACAACCGGGCCGGATCAGCGCGCTCCATCAAGGAGCGCTGGCGCTCCAAGCGTGCTTCAATGCGCTTGACCTTCTCGTCCTGCGTGGATATGAGTCCCGCTGAACTCTCCATGAGAGCGGCCATGTAATCCTCGGTCTGGAGCAGCCCGGGGACGATCGAGGCACTGTACTCGTATACCGCAGCAGCCTCGGCCTCAAGCCCGATGAAGGGGCCCGCGAAGACGTTCTTATAGCGATACCACCAGCTCTTCTGCCTTGACTCCCTCGCTATCTCCGCCAGGTTGTCGGTTTCTTCCTCCGCCACCTGATAGAGCCTGCACAGGGCGATGACGTCCGACGCCTTGATCCGCTGGAGCCGACCGCCTTCCAGGCGATGGATCTTGCCTCTGTCCCAGCCCATCCGAGAGGACACCTCGTCCTGGGACATGCCGACGGCACCCCGGAGGCGCTTGAGCTCCCTGATCAGGTGCCTCCGTCGCACTGGCCCTCCGCCGCTCATCGCCTCCTCCTCAGGGTCTTCGCGCTGGTTGGCTACGGCGATCATACGGACCTCCAGCAGGAAACCTCGCGTTTCAGGATAATGCCCCCAATCATAAATGCCCCCGTTGCATTTTCTAATCTCACGGTGCATGCTAGCGGTCACTGGTCGTACCGGCGCCGCCACCGGCGGCGCACGAACCCCGTGGGGGCTCCCATGTCCGCCTCGTCCCGCACA
>NZ_ANBH01000092.1 GCF_000341185.1 Nocardiopsis chromatogenes YIM 90109 | reverse complement strand
CGCCCGCCGCGAGCGGCAACGAGCCCCAGCTCGCGCTCCGGGGCGGTCGTGCGTACGCGCCGCGGCTGCGGCGGGCCCCGGCCCCCGGCGCGGCCCCCGGCGCGGCCCCCGGCTCGGCGCCCGGCGCGGCGCCCGGCGCCCGGCCCCTGCGCACCGACGGCACCGTTCTGGTCACCGGCGGCACCGGCGCGCTGGGCCGGGTGGTGGCCCGGCACCTGGTGACCGAGCACGGCGTGCGCCACCTGGTGTTGGCCAGTCGGCGCGGACGGGCCCCCGAACTGGCCGCCGAGCTGGCCGCGCTCGGCGCCGAGGTGCGGGTACGGGCCTGCGACACCGCCGACCGCGGGGCGCTGGAGGAGCTGCTGGAGGGGCTGGACCGCCCGCTGCGGGCCGTGGTGCACACCGCGGGCGTGACCGAGGACGCCATGGTCGCCACGATGACCCGCGACCAGCTGCACGCGGTGCTGCGGCCCAAGGTCGACGCCGCCTGGCACCTGCACGAGCTGACCCGGGACCGCGACCTCGACGCGTTCGTGCTGTTCTCCTCCACGGCCGCCACCGTCGGCGGCCCCGGCCAGGGCAACTACGCCGCCGCCAACGGCTTCCTGGACGGGCTGGCGCAGCACCGCGCCGCCGCGGGTCTGCCCGCGCTGTCGGTGGAGTGGGGCCTGTGGGAGGAGGCCGGGGCCGTCTCCGCGCATCTGACCCCGGTGATCCTGAAGCGGATGGCCCGCGAGGGGATGCGGCAGATCCCCACCCCGCTGGGCACGGCGATCCTGGACACGGCGCTGGCGATGGACCGGCCGCTGGTCCTGGGCCAGCCCTTCGACCTGGAGCTCGCCCGTGCGCACGCCGCTCAGGCGGCGGTCCCGGCACTGATGCGCACGGTGCTGCGCACGCAGAACCGCCGCACGGCCGCGGCGCGTCCCTCCTCCGAGGGCGCG
>NZ_ANBH01000091.1 GCF_000341185.1 Nocardiopsis chromatogenes YIM 90109 | reverse complement strand
TGCTGCGCCTGGTGCAGGGCGCCGCCTCGGCGGTGCTCGGCCGCGACCCGGCGGACCCGGTCGGCCCCGACCAGAACTTCGCCGACCTGGGCTTCGACTCGCTGACCGCGGTGGACCTGCGCGGCGCTTTGCTCGCCGAGTCGGGTGTGCGGCTGCCGGTGTCCCTGGTCTTCGACCATCCGACCCCGGCCGACCTGGCCGAGCGGCTGCTGTCGGAGCTGGAGGGCGCGCCGGGCGGCGGTCCGGCCGTGGACTTCGCCGCCGAGGTCCGGCTCGCCGACGACATCCGGCCCGCGCCCACCGTCCACCTGGCCTCCGATCCGCAGAACGTGCTGCTCACCGGGGCCACCGGGTTCATGGGCTCGTTCGTCCTGCGCGACCTGCTGCGCACCACCGGCGCCACCGTGCACTGCCTGGTGCGGGCGGCCGACGAGGAGGAGGGCTACGCCCGGATCCGCGCCGCCGCCGAGTACTACCGGACCGGCATCGCGCTCGACCGGGTGCGGGTCGTCCCGGGCGACCTGGGCGAGCCGGGGCTGGGGCTCGACCCGGCGACGGCGGACCGGCTGGCCCGCGAGGCCGACGCGGTGTTCCACATCGGCGCGCACGTGAACTGGCTCTACCCCTATGCCCGGCTCAAGGCCACCAACGTGGCCGCCACCGAGGAGGTCCTGCGGATCGCGGCGCGCCACCGCACGGTTCCGGTGCACTACGTCTCCTCCACCGGGGTGTACGCGAACCTGCCGGAGGAGGGCGTGCGGCTGGCCGAGGACGCGCCGATCGGGC
>NZ_ANBH01000090.1 GCF_000341185.1 Nocardiopsis chromatogenes YIM 90109 | reverse complement strand
CTCCTCCACCGGGGTGTCCGCGACCCTGCCGGAGGAGGGCGTGCGGCTGGCCGAGGACGCGCCGATCGGGCCGCCGGAGGCGCTGTCCAACGGCTACCGGCACACCAAGTGGGTCTGTGAGCGCATCATCGGCCTCGCCCGGGAACGCGGCCTCCCGGTGTCGGTGTACCGCGTGGACGTGGTCACCGGCGACCAGGCCAACGGCGCCTGCCAGAGCCAGGACTTCGTCTGGCTGAGCATCCGCGGGATCGCCGAGGCACAGGCCGTCCCGGCGGGGCTGGACGGCCACTTCCACCCGACCCCCGTCGACTACGTCAGCGGCGCGCTGCTGCATCTGGCGCGGCGGGTCGAGGGCGTCGGCGACACCTACAACCTGTCCAACCCGCGGCGGCTGGCGTTCGCGGAGGTCATCGACGCGCTGCGCGCCCGGGGCCACCGCATCGACGAGATGGACCCCAAGGCGTGGGTGCGCAAGGTGCGCTCGCAGCGCGACAACGCGCTGCAGCCGCTGCTCGACCAGTTCGCGGGGTTCGCGGCGCTGCCGGGCGGGGTCTACCCGGACATCGACTGCGCCAAGGCCGAGGCCGCGCTGGAGGGCGCGGGGATCTCCTGCCCCCCGGTTCGGGGCGCCCTGCTGGAGACCTACCTCGACTTCTTCGGTGAGGTGGGGTACCTCCCCGCACCGGCCGGCCGCTCCGCCTGATCCGGCCGGCCCGGGCGGGAGGGGGCGGGCGCCGGCCCCTCCCGCCCGCCGTCCCCGGCGGGCCCGCCGGGGCGCGGACCCGCCGGGCAGGCGGGCACGGCCGGCGCCTACGACCGCACCACCACGACGATCAGCCGGGGCCGGTCCGTCCGGCCCGGGCGGGACGAGAAGGAGGCGACGAGAAGGTGGACAGCACCTGGTTTCGGCGGCTGGGAGGGCAGCCCGCCGGGGATGCCCCGCGGCTGGTCTGTTTCCCGCACGCGGGCGGCGCGGCCAGCGCCTACCGGACGCTCGCGATGGCCCTGGCGCCGGACGTGGAAGTCCTGGCGGTGCAGTACCCGGGGCGGCAGGACCGGCGCGCGGAGGAGCCCGTCGCCAGCATCACGGGCCTGGCGGAGGTGGTGGCCGACCGGCTCGCCCCGGAGACCTCCCGCCCCTATGCCCTGTTCGGGCACAGCATGGGCGCGGCGGTCGCCTACGAGACGGCCCGGCGGCTGGGCGGGCGCGGCCTCCCCCGGCCGGTGCGGCTCTTCCTGTCGGGGCGGACGGCCCCCTCGCCCCGGCCCGGGCGCGGCGACCGGATCCCCGACGACCAGGAGGCGATCGTCGCCGAAATCCGGCGGCTGGGCGGAACCGCCGGGCGGGTGCTGCACGACCCCGAGATGCTGGAGATGGTGCTGCCCCCGCTCCGCTCGGACTACACCGCCCTGCGCGGCTACACCTGGGAGGCGGGCCCGCCGCTGGACGTTCCCTTCACCGTCCTGGTCGGCAGCGGCGACCCCCTGGTCACCCGGTCCGAGGCCGCACGGTGGCTGGAGCACTCGACCGCCCCGGGTGAGGTGCTGACCTTTCCCGGGGGGCACTTCTACCTGGAGGACGGGGTCCGGGAGCTGGCCGACGCGCTGGAGAAGGGACTGGGCGGCTGACCCGCGGGGCGGCGGCGCGCCGCTTCCGGGTCCGCGGCCCCGCGGGCGCGGCACGCCGGGGGACGGCGCGCGGTCCCTGCGGGGCGCCGGGCGGGGCGGCCCGCCCCGCCCGGCGGGTCACGCCGGGCGGGTGCCGGCTTCGGCCGGCAGCGGGTCGAGGGTGATGGTGCTGGTGTGCCGCTTGCCGCCGGACCACGACGGGCGGCGCTCCAGGAGCTCGGGCTGGCCTCCCCCGATGATCACCACGGGTGCCGGGCCGAGCGTGTCGGCGAGGTTCTCCACCATGTCGAGCAGGCGGTTGTCGCCCTGGTGGAGGTCGTCGATGACGACGACGAGCGGGCCGCCGTCCCCCTCGGCGCGGCGCCGGGACCGGCGGAGGTCGAACGCTCCGCCCCGGCCCGCGGACGTGGCCGGGGCGTGCGGCCTTCCGGAGCGGCCCATACGCGTGTTCAGCCAGGCCGCGGCCTTCTTGAAGATCTCCTCGCACTGGTTGTCGAGGGCGTCCTCCGAACTGCAGGACACGTGGTTCGCGCTCAGGAACGTCACCGATCCCGACAACCGCTGTTCGGCCTGGCGCTGGAATTCGGCCAGGAACCGCGACCGGCCGATACTGGAATCACCGAGCACGGTCACCAGGTGCGGGGCTGCCCTCCGGTGCGCGTGGTCCAGGAGACCGTGCAGGAGGTCGAGTTCGCACTCGTACCTCTGCGACGCGCCATCGAGCACCCACATCTCCGAGGAATGCTCCGCCCGCACATAGTTGATTTTCGTATTCGTCTGCCGGACCGTTTCGTCACAGACGTGGATGTTTCCCTGCGGAATATTCGGGACGAGCCTGTGGAGTTCGTCGACGAGCGAACCGTGCGCCGTTACGGGAAACTTCGGCGCATCCGAGGAATATCCCAGGAGGAGGTCTCCGGTCGCGACCATCGCATGGAGGCGGACTTCTCCGAGGCGAGCCGATTCGGCGTCCTCGGGCTCGGTGAGGGTGGTGATGGAGTCGCGCACGACCGCGGCGGCGCGGACCGCCCGTTCGGCGTTGTTCCCGCCCTCGTCGCCGAAGACGGCCATGATGAGGGAACCGATCGAGGTCGTCACGGCGCCGCCGAAATACTCGGTGTCGGTGCGGACCACATCGTGAATGCACTGCAGAAGGGTGCCTATTCCGCTGGAATCGCTCCCACCGGCGGCGAGGCACAGTCGGGTCTGCATGAGCAGCACGCTCGCCCGGCGCTGGACGAAGATCATCGCGTCGGGCCGCGCCGACACCCGGGGCGCCGCGGCCGCGGCCTTCGGGGCGGCCGGTGCGGGCGGTGCGGCCGACCGCACCGAGGCGACCGGGGACACCGCGGGCGGGGCCGCGGCCATGGCGAGCACCGAGGGCACCGGCGGCACCAAGGGCACCGCGGGGCCGGGGGACACCGCCGATGCCGACGCCACGGCGCCCAGCGGGGAGACCGGGGCGCTCGCCCCGCCCCTGCGCCCGATGACCGCGAGCATCCCGGCCCGGGAGGCGGCCTCGGACGCCGCCTTGCCCGCGCCGCCGGAGGGCCCGGAGCCGACGGGGCCCACCGGCCCCGAACGCCCGCGGGCGGCGCCGGCCGGGCTGACCCGGGAGGGGTCCGAGGCCCCCAGGCCGGGGTCGTGGTTGAGGATCCCCTGCTGCAGCGACCGCAGCTCGCGGCCGGGCTCCAGCCCGTACTCGTCCACCAGCCGCGTGCGCACCCTGCTGTAGGCGCCGAGCGCGTCCGCCTGCCGTCCGACCTGGTAGAGCGCGCGCATCAGCTGCGCGCACGCCCGCTCCCGGGAGGGGTCGCCGTTGACCGTGGCCTCCAGCTCGCCCAGGATCGCCTGGGGCCGCCCCAGCACGAGCTCGGCCTCGAAGTAGTCCTCCAGGACGTCCAGGCGGGCCTGTTGGACCGCGGCCAGATCCGGCCAGGCCGCCCCCGTCTCGGCCAGGTCGGCCAGGGCCGGTCCGCGCCACAGCGACAGCGCGTCGCGCAGCACCGAGGCGGCCACCTCGGCGTCGCCCTCGGCGAGCTCCTTGCGCCCTTTCTCGGTCCATTTCCGGAACAGGTGGAGATCGATGCTGTCGAGCGGGACCTGGAGCCGGTATCCGGGCGCCTGCGTCTGGAGCATCGAGGCCCCGTCCGCACCGCCGTGCGCGGTGAATACGCGACGTAGCCCCCAGATCGCATTGTGCAATATCCTGCGGGCGGTCGGCGGCGCGTCGCCGGCGGGCCACAGGGCGTCCTGCAAGCGGCCGGTGGACACCACCTGATCGGGTTTCAAGAGAAGAAACCCGAGGGCGGCCCGCTGTTTCGAACCCCCCAACGGAACCGGTCGGTCATCGGATACGACTTCGAGTGGCCCCAACACTCGAAACCACATGCATCCCCCAAGCTCGCGATGATTTCAGGCGACAGAGCGCTAATCGAGCATCACGTTAGGTAGTTGGCGGCTTTCTGCGCTCGGAGCATACAAACGCCTCTGACGAAATGTCCATTCCCTATCGAGGGGCCGTTCCCTACCCCGCCCCGACGAGCACTCCCTCCGCTGTTACCTTCGTCACACGCTGCGGATGTCGCCATTGGCGTGTTTCCGACGAGTTTCACGCGCCGCCGTGTTCGAAATCCCGAAGCGCAGGTCGGGCCCCCTTCTTCGCCTCCTTGGACACGGCCGCCGCACCCCCTCCCCGCCGCTCCGGCGCCCGCTTCGCCGCGGATCCGCCGAAGGGGCGGCCCCCGCCGCGCCGCGGCGCCCCGGCGGGGACCACCACAATGCCCGCACCGTCCCGCCGATTCCGGCCACCCCGTCGGTGAGCAGCGAGAATTCACGGTTTCCAAGATCGTTTCTGCCACCGGGCCGATCGCGCGGAACGGAGCACCGGAACCGAACGGCCGGTAGTGGCCCCTTCCCGGGCGCACCGCATTCCACCTGTAAAAACACCCGCCACTTCTCGCGTTCCGGGCCGTTCGTTGAATTCGCGACCACCAAAGGCGTGGTCATGTGATGGGCCGCCGGGCATCGCCCCCGCCCCCCGAACGGGGAAGCACCGGGCGGCGGGCCGCCCCCCCTCCGCCGCCACCCGGAGGCCCCGCGGAGGCCGCCCCCCCCGGGCGAGGGGCGCGGCGCCGGGCGGACCGGCTCGGCACCGACGGGCGGCGCCCCCTGGTGCGGTTCGCACGCGGGTGCCGGGCCGGGTCGGCGACCGCGCGCACGGCCACGGCCCCCGCAGGGCGGATGGGGACGTACGGGCCTCCCGGGGTCCGGTCGGCGCGGATCCGGCCGGATCGGGACACCGGCCGCACCGCTCCGCCCTCCGGCGCGTCACAGGGGCGAAGCGGTCCCGCACCGAGGGGCCGCGCCACACGCCGATTCCCGTCCGACTTGCGGGGAAATCGCGCCGTCCGCCCGGCGGAGCGCCCGCGAATCCGCAACCGATCCGCGTCGCTTCCCCGGAACAGGCCGGGAAAGCGGGCACAATACCGGTGACGGGCGAAATGAGCGCCGACGAGAACGACGAGAACACTGCCCCCACGACCCCGAGCGGAGCGGCGACCCCATGGTGGAAGTCTGGCCAGGAAACCCTTACCCCCTCGGCGCGACTTACGACGGGACGGGGACGAATTTCTCACTGTTCTCCGAGGCCGCCGAGGCGGTCCATCTGTGCCTGTTCGACGACGCGGGCACCGAGACCACCGTTCCGCTGACCGAGTTCGACGGCTTCGTCTGGCACGGCTACCTGCCCGGCGTGGGCCCCGGCCAGCGGTACGGGTACCGGGTGCACGGCCCCTACGCCCCCGAGCGCGGCATGCGCTGCAACCCCGCGAAGCTGCTGGTCGACCCCTACGCCAAGGCCATCGACGGGTCGGTGCGCTGGCACGAGTCGCTGTTCTCCTACCACTTCGACGACCCGTCCCGGCAGAACACCCGCGACAGCTCCCCCAACGTCCCCAAATGCGTCGTGGTCAGCCCCTTCTTCGACTGGAGCAACGAGTCCCGCCCGCGCATCCCCTATAACGAGACCGTCGTCTACGAGACCCACGTGCGCGGGCTGACCATGCTCCACCCCGACGTCCCCGAACACCAGCGGGGAACGTACGCGGGGCTGGCGCACCCGGCGATGGTCGACTACTTCTGCTCGCTCGGCGTCACCGCCGTCGAATTGATGCCGGTGCACCATTTCGTCCCCGAGCACGCCCTGGTCGCCCGCGGCCTGACGAACTATTGGGGATACAACACCCTGGCCTTTCTCGCCCCGCACAGCGGCTACGCCGCCAACGGCTCCCGGGGCCAGCAGGTGCAGGAGTTCAAGGCGATGGTCAAGGCCCTGCACGCGGCCGGCATCGAGGTGCTGCTGGACGTGGTCTACAACCACACCGCCGAAGGCGACCACATGGGCCCCACGCTGTCGCTGCGCGGCATCGACAACCTGTCCTACTACCGGGTGGTCGACGACGACCCGCGCTACTACGTCGACTACACCGGCTGCGGCAACAGCCTGAACGTGCGCCACCCGCACTCGCTGCAGCTCATCATGGACTCGCTGCGCTACTGGGTGCTGGAGATGCACGTCGACGGGTTCCGCTTCGACCTCGCCTCGGCGCTGGCCCGCGAGTTCCACGACGTGGACCGGCTGAGCACGTTCTTCGACATCGTCCAGCAGGACCCGGTGATCTCCCAGGCCAAGCTGATCGCCGAGCCCTGGGACGTGGGCCCCGGCGGCTACCAGGTCGGCAACTTCCCGCCGCTGTGGACCGAGTGGAACGGCAAGTACCGCGACACCGTGCGCGACTTCTGGCGCGGCCACGCGGTCGTGCCCGAGCTGGCCTCGCGCCTGTCCGGCTCCAGCGACCTCTACCAGGACGACGGGCGCCGCCCGGTGGCCTCGGTCAACTTCGTCACCTGCCACGACGGCTTCACCATGGCCGACCTGGTCTCCTACGACCACAAGCACAACGAGGACAACGGCGAGGACAACCGGGACGGCACCGACGACAACCGCTCCTGGAACCACGGGGTGGAGGGCCCCACCGAGCGCCCCGAGGTGCTGGCGCTGCGCCGCCGCCAGGTGCGCAACTTCCTGGCGACGCTGTTCTGCTCCCAGGGCGTGGTCATGCTCTCCCACGGCGACGAGATCGGCCGCACCCAGCGCGGCAACAACAACGCCTACTGCCAGGACAACGAGATCGCCTGGGTGGACTGGAAGACCGCCGCCGACGAGGAGGACCTGCTGGAGTACGTGCGCGGGCTGGCCCGGCTGCGCCGCGAGCACCCGGTCTTCCGCCGCCGCCGGTTCTTCCAGGGCCGGTCCGGCGCGGACGGGGCGGACGGAACGCTGCCCGACATCGCCTGGCTGCGGCCCGACGGCGCCATGATGGACCACGACGACTGGCACGACGGCGCCACCCGGCTCGGCGTGTTCCTCAACGGCGACGCCATCACCGAGCCCGACCCGCGGGGGCGGCGGGTGCGCGACGACTCCTTCCTGCTGCTGCTCAACTCCGGGGCCGAGCCGGTCGACTTCACCGTCCCCGGCCGGGAGTTCGGCATCGCCTGGGAGGCGGTGCTCGACACCGCCGAGCCGGACGTGGGCGGGCGGCCGCTGATCCCGGCCGGGGGCACGGCGGCCGTGATCGACCGCGCCCTGCTGCTCCTGCGGCGCGTCTCGCACGGCGCGTCCGCAGGCGTCTAACCTGCCCCCATGGACACCGACCCGCGCTTTCGCGCGCTGCTTCCCGCCCCGTCGGCCGAGGTCGACCTCGCCGCCCTGTACGCCTACCCCGCCGACCCGGTCCGGCCCTGGGTGCGCTGCAACATGGTCTCCAGCGCCGACGGCGGCGCCTGGGGGGCCTCCGGCCGCACCGCCGAGCTGTCGTCCCCGGCGGACCGCCGGGTGATGGGGGTGCTGCGGGGCCTGTGCGACGTGGTCCTGGCCGGGGCGGCGACGGCGCGCATCGAGGGCTACCGGCCGGTGCGCCCCCGGGAGGTGTGGTCGCAGCTGCGGGAGGGGCGGCCGGCCACCCCGTCGGTGGCGGTGGTGACCCGCACCCTCGACGTCCACCCCGACCTGCTGGCCGCGGCGCCGGAGGACGCGCCCACGCTGCTGTTCACCACCGCCTCGGCGCCCGAGGAGCGGGTGCGCGCGGCCGAGGACGCCGGGGCCGAGGTGGTCGTCGCCGGGGACGGCGCGTCGGTCGACCCGGCGGCGGTGGTGCGCGGGCTGGCCGAGCGCGGGCTGTACCGGGTGCTGTGCGAGGGCGGCCCGCACCTGCTGGCGGAGTTCACCGCCGCCGGGCTGGTGGACGAGCTGTGCCTGACCACCAGCCCGCACCTGCTGGGCCCGGCCGCCTCCCGCATCGTCGCCGGGGACGCCCCGTCGCACCGGGCGGACCTGCGTCTGGAGCACCTGCTGGAGTCGGAGGGGGCACTCTTCGCCCGCTACACGCGCGCCTGAGGGCCTCTGAGGGCCCCGCGGCGGGCCCTGCCCGGGGGCGTGTGCCGAGTCGGCCGACGGCCGGGCACACGCCCCCGTCGTCGGCGGCGGCGGCGCCTGGGCCGTGCGGGCCCGGCGGCGGTGCCCCGCCGTGCGCACGCGCTCCGCGGCCCGGCCCGCGCACCCGCGGCCCCGGGCGCCTTCCGGTTCCCCGGGGAGGGCCGCCGTGCCCGGCCGCCCCGTCCCGAACACATTCGGACGTCCCACACGGCCTCTCCGCCCCGTTCGGACCGGCGCCGTGGCCGGTTCCGGCTGTCCCCCCATCCGTGCATGAATCGGCCCCGGCACGGACATACCGCCTGTGCGGAGGGGTGGAGCGCCCTTCCCTGCCGCCCCCTCGCACAGCGGAGTATGAGGGGGATTAAGGGTAAGAACACAATCAATCCGGCAGCGGTCCCCGCGTCCCTGCGGAAGTACGCACTCCGGGCGAGAGGATGAAGACAGTGCCGACGTCCGACAACGACCCCCCTCCCGTCTACCGGGAGATCGCCGAGGAGCTGCGCGCCGCGATCACCTCAGGGCGGCTCTCCGACGGCGACCGCGTCCCCGGCGAGAACGACCTGATGAAGCGCTACGGCGTCGCCCGGGCGACCGCCCGGCAGGCGCTCTCGGTGCTCATCAACGAGGGCATCGTGGTCCCCATCCGCGGATCCGGCGTCTATGTGCGCGCCTTCCGCCCGCTGCGCAGACACGGGCCCAAACGCCTCTCCCGGGATCTGTGGGGCGGCGGCCGGGCGATCTGGCAGGCCGACGCGGGCGACCGCCCCTTCGAGACCGACAGCGTCGAGGTCGACGAGGTCCCCGCGCAGCCGCACGTGGCCCGCGCGCTGGACCTGCCCGAGCGGGCGCCGGTGCTCCGGNCGCCCGCCCCCCCCCCCCCCCCGCCGCTACCGGCTGGACGAGCGCCCCATGCAGCTCGCCACCTCCTACCTGCCCCGGGAGCTGGTCCGCGGCACCCCCATCACCGAGGTCGACACGGGCCCCGGCGGAATCTATGCACGACTGGCCGAACTCGGCCACGCACCGGCGCACTTCACCGAGGAGATCCGGGTGCGCATGCCCACCCCCGGAGAGATCGAGGCGCTCAGCCTGAGCGCCGGAACCCCCGTTCTGGACGTGCTCCGGACCGCTCTGACCGACGACCGTCTCGCGGTCGAGCTGAACGAGATGACCCTCGACGGGTCGGCCTACGTGCTGCAGTACGACTTCGAGGCCTGAGCCCCCGGCGGCCCGAGCCCCCGACCGGCGATGCGCCGCCCCCGGCGGCGCGGCCCGGCCCCTCCCCCGGCACGGGCCCTGAGCCAGACCCCTCCGCGCGCGATCGCCCGGAATCCCCGCACCGACGGGGATTCCGGGCGATCGCGTGGGGATCCGCCCCCGGTTGTGGGTACAGGCTCTCTAGAGAGCGCCCATCGGTTCTCCAGCGGCCGATGCGGTACGGCGACGGGCCGGGGAGGACGGCCCCGGCCCGCGTCGTTCCCGGCGGCGCGGCCCCCGACCGCCGGTCCCTTCCGCCGGCCCTTCCCGTCGGCCGGTCCGATCGGCTCCGGCCCCCTGCCGGGCCGCCCGGCCCGGGATCAGTCCGGCGGACGCCGCTCCGGCTTCTCGGCGAACACCAGGTACAGCAGCGCCAGCAGCAGGAGGCCGACGGCCACCGCCCCGGACGCCGCGAACAGGACGTCGCCCGCGCCCGAGGCGGCCCAACGCGCCAGGGCCACCCCCAGCAGCGCCGCCACCGCCAGCCCGATGAGCGCGGTCAGCGCCGCCGCCACCGCCAGCCCGAGGTCGCCCCACGGGCGCGGCCTCATGCGGTCGACCCGCGCCGCCGTCACCGCTCCGCTCACCGCGACGGCCCAGCGCACCTCACCGGCCGCCTGCGCGATCACCTCCCATCCCGGCCGCGCAACCGCGACCGCCTCACCGACGCGCCGTGCGCCCTGACGGGCGTGGGCGGCGCACCGCTCGACCATCGTCTGCACCCAGTGCCCGGCGACGAGGCGCAGGTAGAGTCCCGCCCCCACCGTCGCCCGCCGCTCCGCGGCCACCGGGCGCCCTCGCGTCATCGACTCTCGGCGATACGAAACGAGCATGGATCGTTCGCTCCCACCGTGTCCGACACCCTGAGGTGCACGTACCCGGGGCGGTTCGTGATGAACGCGCCTAACGCGAATGATCAGCCGGGATTCTCCCTTCACTCCTTAATGCCGGAGTCGGCCGCGAACGACCGGAGCGTGACTTTCGACCCGGTGCGCCTGGTCGGCGGCGGGAGCGCGGCGGCGGCGCGCGGGGCGCCGCGCGGGGGGCGCGGCCGTCGGCCCACCCTCGTCCCACCTGGTGGGACGGGGCCACTGTCGGCCTCGCGGGGCGCATTGACGGCGGGCGCGGAAGACGCATGGGCGGGACACCGCGACAGACGGCGACGGCGGGCGGCGCATGGTCCGCGCCGACACGCCCGGCCGCGTCCGAGCGCGCCCCGAACGCCCCCTCCGCTCCGCTGTCGCGCCGACACCGGGCACCGCGGGCGCCCGGCCGCGCGGCTCCCCCGCCCTCACCCCTCGCGTTCGCCTGCGGTGCCCCTCCCGGCCGCCTGGAGGATGCTCACAGAGCACGCCGGGGGTCGTCCGAGGTAGCGTCACTCTCATGGACGAGGAAGCCATGGACGGCAAGGACGCGGGGCGGACCCAGGAGCCGGTCCGCAAGAGCGAGGAGGAGTGGCGGCGCCTGCTCGACCCCGAGGCCTACACGGTGCTCCGCCAGAGCGGCACCGAACGCCCCTGGAGCGGCGAGTACGTCTCCACCGACGTCAAGGGCGTCTACCGGTGCCGCGCATGCGGGGCCGAGCTGTTCCGTTCCGATGAGAAGTTCGACTCACACTGCGGGTGGCCGAGCTTTTACGACCCGGCCGACAGCTCCGCCGTAACGCTGCACGAGGACCGCTCCCTTGGCATGATACGTACCGAGGTTCGCTGCTCACGCTGCGATTCCCACCTCGGTCACGTGTTCCGCGGTGAGGGCTACCCCACCCCGACCGACGACCGTTATTGCATCAACTCAGTGGCACTCACCCTGGAGGCGGACGGCCCGGTGGAATAGCATCCTCCCTTATGGGTGTCGACGGTGGGCCCGGACCGGTCCGTCGTCCGGCGTCCGCGGCGCCCTGCCGGGCCGACCGTCCGGCCGTGCGAGACATGCCCCTCGACACTCGCCGGCCGCCAGGCTTCACGACGAAAGCATCCGATGACCGACGATTCAGATCCCACCCCCTCCTCCGGCCCCGCCGTGCCCGTCCGCATGGCCAAGGGCTCGGCCCCCTGGCTGGCCCCCGCCTGCGCGGCGGCCGGCGCCACCCTGCTGGCGGCCCGGCGGTCGCGGGCCGCACGCCTGCTCGCCGTCCCCGCGGTCGGCCTCGCCGCGGGCATGGCCTGGTTCTTCCGCGACCCCGAGCGGGCTCCGGCCCAGGGCCGGCTGGTCTCCGCCGCCGACGGCGTCGTGCAGAGCATCGACGTCCAGTCCGACGGCCGCATTCGCGTCGCCGTCTTCATGAACCCCCTCAACGTGCACGTCAACCGTGCCCCCATCGCGGGCGTCGCCGCCCGGATCCAGCACCGGCCCGGAGGGTTCCGCCCCGCCTTCGACAAGGACAGCGAGCGTAATGAACGCGTCATCTGGACCTTCGACACCGAGATCGGCGAGGTCACGGTCGTCCAAATCGCCGGGGCGATGGTCCGGCGTATCGTCCCGTATCTCACTGAGGGGCAGAAGGCGGAGAAGGGGCAGAGGATCGGCCTCATCCGCTTCGGGTCCCGCGTCGACGTCTACCTCCCGCCCGGTGTCACCCCGGCGGTGGAGGTCGGGCAGAAGGTCCGGGCGGGAGCGACGCGCCTTGACCGCGACTAGCCGCGCACTCCTGCCCCGCCCGCGCGCGGCCGCCCCCGCCGAGCAGGACGCGGCGCCGCGCGTGCGGCTCGCGCTCGCCGACTACCTGACCCTGGGCAACGCCCTGTTCGGCTTCATGGCGGTGTGGCAGCTGGCGGCCGCCCAGTCGGCGCAGATCGCCGCGGGCGGCAGCGGCCCGCTGGACCGCGGCGCGGTCGCCACCGCCGTGGTGCTGCTGCTCCTGGCCGCCGCCTGCGACCTGTTCGACGGGCGGGTGGCCCGCAAGCTCGGCGGCAGCGGCATGGGCGCCGAGCTGGACAACCTCGCCGATGTGATCAGCTTCGGGTTCGCCCCGGCGTTCTTCGTGGTGGCCTGGGGGACGATCGCCGGGTCCGGCGGGCCGCTTCCGATCGCCGCGGCCGCGGCGGTGCTGCTGGCGGTCGTGGTGCGGCTGGCGCGGTTCTCCTGCGAGACACCGGGCTGCACCTCCTTCACGGGGCTGCCCAGCCCGTTCGGCGCCATGGCCGTGATCACGGTGGTGCTGCTGGACCCGCCGGTGCTGGTCGGCACGGGTGCGGTCCTGGTGGTCGCCTGGCTGATGGTGAGCCGGGTGGAGTACCCCAAGCCCAAGGGCCGCCTGGCCTACATGGTGCTGGCCTGGATCCTGGTGAGCGTGGGGTGCCTGGCGGCGTGGGCGATGGACGCCCCGGCCGGGAACACCCTGCTGTACTCGGGGTCGGGGCTGGTGCTGGTGCTGATCCTGGCGATCCCGTTCTACGTCGTGACGGTCCGGCGCGCCGGTCGGCCGGACCCCGATGAGGACGCGGTCCCGGCGGTCCGGGAGGGCTGAGAAGAGGAGGCCGGGGCCGCGCCGCCGCGCCGCCGCGCGGCCCCGCTCGCCATGCGGCGTGCCGCGCGGACCGGTCCCGTCGAAGGCGGCGTCCGGGCGCGGTGCCGCTGCCGCCCCGAGGGCGGACGGGCCCGATCCACGCGACAGGCACTGGAGCGTGCTCCTTGGGTCGGCTCCCTGGCGAGCGGTGTTCAGGCGCGGTCATCGCACGGCCGCCGTGTTCCCGGGAAGCGGGGCGTCGGCCTGGGCGCGCCGTCGAGTGGTGAGAGCGCAGCGAGGGCCGTTCCCGGGCGCCGCACAGGAGGACCTGATCCGGGAAGAACGCCCGAGGGGCGCCGGGGGACCCCCGGCGCCCCTCGCGCCGTCTGCGGCCGCCTCAGCGCCGCCCGCCCGCAGGCGGGCCTCAGGCCAGGGACTCGACCAGCTCGGCCGGGCTCTTGCGGCGGCCGGTGTAGAAGGGCACCTCCAGGCGGGTGTGGCGGCGCGCCGCCGCGCCGCGCAGGTGGCGCATCAGGTCGACGATGCGGTGCAGCTCCTCGGCCTCGAAGGCGAGCATCCACTCGTAGTCGCTCAGGGCGAAGGTGGAGACCGTGTTGGCGCGCACGTCGGCGTACCCGGCGGCCATGCGGCCGTGCTCGGCGAGCATGGCGCGGCGCTCGTCGTCGGGCAGCAGGTACCACTCATAGGAGCGCACGAACGGGTACACGCAGAGGTGGTCGCGCGGCTCCTCACCGGCCAGGAACGCCGGGACGTGGCCGCGGTTGAACTCGGCGGGGCGGTGCAGGCCGACCACCGACCACACCGGCTCGCTCACGCGCCCCAGCGCGGTGCGGCGGAAGGCGGTGTACATCTCCTGCACGGCCTCGGGGGTGTCGCCGATCCACCAGAACATCATGTCGGCGTCGGCGCGGAAGCCCTGCACGTCGTAGGAGCCGCGGGTGGTGACGCCGCTCTTGCCGTCCTCGAACAGGGCGGTCAGCTCCCCGGCGGCCGCGGACCGGTCCAGGCCCTCCAGGTCCCCGGCCTTGAACACCGACCACATGGTGTACCGGATGAGGCTGTTGAGCTCCTCGGGGTCGGCGCCGGTCGGGGTGGTCTCGCTGCTCACTGTCTTCTCCTCGCTCGGTCTGGGGCATGTGGCGCGGCGGGGCGGGCCCGGCCGCGCCGGGCGGCTCATCCGCCCGCGGTCAGAAGCTCCTCGGCGGCGCCGGTGGCGCTCGCGATGCAGGTGGGGATGCCCACCCCGTCGTAGGCGGCCNCCGGGGGCGGGCCCGCCGCCACGGCGGCGCGGGCGCGGCGCACCCGCGCGGCGTGGCCGGTGTCGTACTGCGGCAGGCCGCCGTCCCAGCGGGTGACCCGCCGCTCGACCGGCGCGCCCGCAGGGCCGCACACGGCGCGCAGGTCGGCCAGGGCCGTCTCGGCCAGCTCGCCGTCGCTGCGGCGCAGGGCCTCCTCCTCGCCCGCGCGGCCGATGGAGCAGCGCACGACCACCAGGTCCTCCCCGGGGTGCTCGCGGTCCAGCTCCTCCTTGAGCCAGGGCCACTTGAGGCTGCTGAAGGTGGCGGCCTTGATGGACAGTCCTTCGCGCGGGGAGACCAGGAAGCCGCTGCCCTCCATCCCGGACGGCAGGTCGGCGGCGCGGAAGGCGAAGGTGGTGATGGCCATGCTCGCGTACTCGATGCCGCCGAGCTCGCGGGCGGCGTCGGGGGCGGCGTCGGCGAGCAGCCGGGACGCGGTGGGGGCCGGGCAGGCCAGCACCACGGCATCGGCGGCGATCCGCCCGGCCCCGTCGGCCTCCAGGACCCAGCCGCCTTCGGCGCCGGGGCGCAGCGACCGCACCGGGGCGCCGGTGCGCACGTCGGCGCCGTACTTCTCGGCCTGTTCGGCCAGGGCGTCGATGAGCACGGCCAGTCCGCCGCGCAGGGTCGCGAAGACGGGGGCGGGCGGCCCGTCCCCGGCGGCCGCCGTCTGGCGCCTCTTGAGCGCCGTGACCCCCCGGGCCAAGGAGCGCTCGGTGCGGGCGACCGGCGCGATCTGCGGCAGGGCCGAGTCCAGGGACAGCCGGTCGGTGCGCCCGGCGTAGACGCCGCCGAGCATGGGCTCGACCAGGCGGTCGACGACCTCGGAGCCCATGCGCGCGCTGATGTAGGCGCCGACGGGCACGTCCCCGCGCACGGGGGTGCTCGGCAGCACCAGGTCGAGGGCGGCGCGCAGGGTGCCGCCCCAGGACAGCACGCCGCTGCGGGCCAGCGCGCGCAGGTCCCCGGGCACGCCCATGACCTGTCCGGCGGGGAAGGCGCGCAGCCGCCCGCGGCTGTAGATCCGCGCGGGGCCGGGCGCGGGGTGCTCGACCCGGTCGTCGAGGCCCAGCTCGGAGATGAGGTCCAGGGCCTCGGGGCGGCGCGCCAGGACCGACTCGGCCCCAGCGTCCACCGGGACGCCCGCCACCGGGGACGCGTACAGCTTCCCGCCCGCGCGCGGCCCGGCCTCCAGCAGCGTGACGCCCGCGCCGCCGCGGGCGAGGCGGTAGGCGGCGGTGAGCCCGGAGAGCCCGCCTCCGACCACCGCCACATGCGGTCGTGTCTGCATGTCCTTCAGCTTTCCAGATGAGTGGCGGGACCGGTGACCGCCCCGGGCGTAGCGTGCCGCACAATCGGCCCGCCGTCCCCCGCCGGACCTGCGCCGATACCCGGGACGCCATGCGTGACCGAGGCGTTACCCCCGCTCCGCAACCCCTGTGAGGACGGCCACGTCGAAGACCTATGAGCGACACTGCGCGGATTTCGGCGGATACGGAGGCGGGGAGACCAGTGGACACGGTGCGGACGCCGTCTCGGACGGCGGTGGCGGGCACGCTCATGGGCCGCGGCGGCGCACGGGCGGCGGGCGGCTCGGCGGTGGTCCTGGCGGCACTGCTCGCCGCGGGCTGCGGGGCGGGCGGCGACAGGGCGGGCTCGTCGGGTGTGTCGCAGGAGGACGCGGCCGCGGCCGGTGGCGCCGAGAGGGGCGCGGCCGCCCCCGAGGAGGGCGGCGACGCCGCGGCGGCCGAGGGCGGCGGCGCGCTCGACGTCGACGCGGAGCAGCGCCAGGTGGTGCACACCGCGATGATGACCGTGGAGGCCGACGACGTCGAGGAGGCGGCGGAGGAGGCCAAGGCCCTGGTCGCGGACGCGGACGGGCATGTGGCCAGTGAGAGCGTCTCCCCCTCCGGCGCGGGGCCCGCGCGGGCGACGCTGGTGGTGAAGGTTCCCCAGGACGGGTACGACGCCGCGCTGGAGGAGCTGGCAGGGCTGGGCGAGCGCGTCTCGTTGGAGCGCGAGGCCAAGGACGTGACCGAGGAGGTCGCCGACGTCGACAGCCGGGTGGAGTCGGCCGAGGCATCCCTGGACCGGCTGCGCGACCTACTGGCCGACGCCGAGGACGTCCAGGACGTCCTCAAGGTGGAGAAGGAGATCTCCGACCGCCAGGCCGAGCTGGAGGCGCTGCAGGCCCGGCAGGAGGCGCTGAGTACGTCGACGTCTTTCGGAACCGTCGAACTGAGCCTGCGGGAGCCCTCGGACCGGCCGACGAGCGACGGCGACGACTCCATCGGCTTCACCGGCGGCCTGGCCTACGGCTGGCAGGCGCTGGTGACCGTGGCCGGGGGAATCGCGGTGGCGGCGGGCTGGCTGCTGCCGTTCCTGGTGGTGGCGGCCGTGCTGCTGGCCCCGATCGCTTGGTGGCGCAGGCGCACGGGCCGCCCGGTGCTGCCGCTCCCCCGATGGTTCAGGCGGGGACGGGGCGGAGCGGAGAGCAGGGCTCCTGCCGGGACCGACATCCCCTCCCCCGACGAGAGCGGCCCCGGCTCCCCCGAAGGGCCCGAGGGGAAGAGCTCCGAAGAGGCGGACGCCGAGAAGACGCCCGAGGAGGAGCCCCCGAAGGACCAGTGACCGCCTGCGCCCCTGCGCGGGCCGTTCCGTGACGGGCGGCGACGGCTCATCCGGCGCCCCGCTCACGGGCCCCGGCCGGGCGGCGGGCCGCCGGGGCGTGAGGTGGGGGCGGCGAGGGCGGGGCGGTTCCCGGGCCCTGCCCGCCGTGCGGCGGGTTCCTCGCGGTCAGGGCGGGGCGGCGCGGTCCCGGGGGTCGCGCTCTTCCGCGCCCGGGGCGGCCCTCTGGCTCGTACCGCCCCCACCCGCACTTCCGTGACCTGGGCGAATACTCCGCGTTACGTGCGGGCGGGGACGGGAGACGCGCCCAGCGACGTTCCCGGCGGCCCTGGAGCGGCGAACACCGCGATTCCAGACAGGTTCTACGAACGGAATGCCCCGTTTCCTGCCCGGTTGGGGTGTTCGGCTCGGGTGCGGGGGCGGGCGCGGGGCCGCCCGGACCCCTCAGCCGGGCGCCCGGGGCCCACCTGGGGCCGATATCGGCTCCACGCAGTGACGCCGGGCCCGGCAGACGGCCCCGGTGCGCCGTTCAAGGCCCTGTCGGCACCGGATCCCGTTCACGTGTCGCGGTGAACGCACACCCGCACCGCCGGCGAGGCCGCCCCCGCTCGTCCGACGCCTCCCCCGCGCAGGGTCAGGTCTGCGACTCCTCGTGCACGAGCTCCGTCAGGCGGGTCAGCATGTCCGGGTCGGTGTTCGGGAGCACACCGTGGCCCAGGTTGAAGATGTGGCCCTCGGCGGCGCGGCCCCGGGACAGCACGTCGCGGGCGCGCTCGGCCACCACCTCCCACGGCGCGAACAGCGCCGCCGGGTCCAGGTTGCCCTGAAGGGCCGTCGCCGGCTGCACCCGCTGGGCCGCCTTGTCCAGCGGCACCCGCCAGTCCACGCCCACCACGTCGGCCCCGGCCTCGCTCAGCAGGCTCAGCAGCTCACCGGTGCCCACCCCGAAGTGGATGCGGGGCACGTCCAGCTCGCCGAGCCGCTCGAAGATCCAGGAGGTATGCGGCAGCACGGAGGCCCGGTAGTCCTCGGCGCTCAGCGCGCCCACCCAGGAGTCGAACAGCTGCACCGCGCCGGCGCCCGCGGCCACCTGCACCTTGAGGAACTCCAGGGTGATCGCCGACAGGCGGCGCATCAGGTCGTTCCACAGCTCGGGCTCGCCGTACATGAGCGCCTTGGTGCGCTCGTGGTTCTTGGACGGGCCGCCCTCGATGAGGTAGGAGGCCAGGGTGAACGGCGCCCCCGCGAACCCGATCAGCGGGGTGGGCCCGAGCTCGCCGACGAGCGTGCCCACCGCCTCGGTGACGAACGACACGTCGTCGGGGTCCAGCTCGCGCAGGCGCTTGATCCCGTCGGCGTCGCGGATCGGGTCGGCGACCACCGGCCCCACCCCGGACTTGATGTCCAGGTCCAGGCCGATCGCCTTGAGCGGCACCACGATGTCGCTGAAGTAGATCGCCGCGTCCACGCCGTGGCGCCGGACCGGCTGCATGGTGATCTCGACGATCATGTCCGGGCGGGCGCACGCCTCCAGCATCGGGACGTCGGCCCGCACCCTGCGGTACTCGGGCAGCGAGCGCCCGGCCTGGCGCATGTACCACACCGGTGTGCGGTCCACCGGGAGGCGCCGGCAGGCGCGGAGGAAAGGAGAGTCTTGGAGCGTCACCCCTCGATCGTGCCACGCACGCGGGGGCGCCATGACCCGACCCGGATATTCGGCGCGGCCGCTCCCCGCCGCACCGGACCCACCGCCGCACCGACACGCAGGGTGACCGCCCGGGGCCGGGCGGGGCGGATCGGCGTAACGACTTCGTCGCGTCCCGGATTCCAAGATCATCACGAAAACCCGACACGCCGGGGAATCGCCGCATCGTGCGGCGTGACTCGTGCCACCGTGGGCGGGTAGCAGGTCCCGTCACGCGCCGCGATCGCCCCCGGCCCGCCGGTCCGCGCGCCGGATGTTCCCCAACGACCATGATTAAGGCAGACGTTTCCATCATGCCCCCTCTCGGTAGGGTCGACGACGCGCCGCCCGTGTTCCGCCGCGCGGTGGAGAGCTTGCGCTCCGCCGCGGTCCGCCCCGAGATCACGGTCGAGGACATCCCCGCCCCCCGCCGCCTGGCCCCGCACGCCGCCGCCCTGTCGGCCCGCGTGGCCACCGAGGGCGGCGACGAGCCCGCACTGGGCCGCCTGATCGTGCTCTACGACCCCGACGGCACCCGCGACTGGCCGGGCCCCTTCCGCGTGGTGGCCTACGTCAGCTCGGAGGTGGAGAGCGAGATCGCCGCCGACCCGCTCCTGGGACAGGTGGCCTGGAGCTGGCTCACCGACGCCTTGGAGGCCTGCGGCGCCGACCACCGGGTGCTCAGCGGCACGGTCACCCGCGCGACCACGGAGGGTTTCGCCGCCAAGGCCGACCAGGGGCTGAGCACGGAGCTGGAGCTGCGGGCCTCGTGGTCGCCGGAGGGCGACGACCTGTCCGGGCACATGGCCGCCTGGCTCGCACTGCTCTCGGCCGCCTCCGGGCTGCCGCCCGCCGACGTGGCCGACCTGGCGTCCCGGCGCTCCCCGACGGAGGGCTGACACCCCCGTCCAAGCCGCGCGGACCGGACGCGACGTGGCGTTTCGCCCGTTCCCACCCCCCGTCGGCAAGGCCCGCCGACGCGGCGGATCCGGGCGCGGGCGCCCTGGTCCGGCCACGCTCGGCACGCGGCTTCGCTCCCGGAAGCGCATACCGTAGTGCTGTGGCGAACGTGCTGAATTCAACGACAGGTGCCCCCGAACCGGACGGATCGACACAGGAGGCGGAGCAGGGCGGCGGCCAGGCCCCGCTGCTGCGCACCCCGCGCGAGGGCCTTCCGCCGGTCGTGGCCGACGGGGCGGCGCTGCGCGCCACGGTGGCGGCGTTCGCCCAGGGCACCGGACCGGTCGCGGTGGACGCCGAGCGCGCCTCCGGGTACCGCTACGGCCAGCGCGCCTACCTGGTGCAGCTGCGCCGCGAGGGGGCGGGCTCGGCGCTGATCGACCCGGTCGCCTGCCCCGACCTGACCGAACTCGACGCGGCCATCGGCGGGGCCGAGACGGTGCTGCACGCGGCCCACCAGGACCTCCCCTGCCTGACCGAGGTCAACCTGCGCCCCCGGGCGCTCTTCGACACCGAGCTCGCCGGGCGGCTGCTGGGCTACCAGAAGGTGGGGCTGGGGTCGATGGTCGAGCGGGTGCTGGGGCTGCGCCTGGCCAAGGAGCACTCGGCCGTCGACTGGTCGGTGCGCCCGCTGCCCGAGGACTGGCTGACCTACGCCGCCTTGGACGTGGAGGTCCTGGTCGACCTGCGCGACGCCCTGGAGGCGGAACTGCGCGAGGCCGGGAAGCTGGAGTGGGCGCGCGAGGAGTTCGCCGCCGTGCTCGCCGCGCCGCCCAAGGAGCCGCGACCCGATCCCTGGCGGCGCACCTCCGGCATCCACCGGGTGCGCAACCAGCGCGCGCTGGGCGTCGTGCGGGAACTGTGGCTGGAGCGCGACCGGATCGCCCAGGAGCGCGACCTTTCGCCGGGCCGGGTGCTGCCGGACGCGGCGATCGTGGAGGCGGCGACGTCGATGCCGCGCAGCGCCCAGGAGCTGGGGGCGCTCAAGCCGTTCTCGGTCCGGCTGGCCCGGCGGTACGTGCCGCAGTGGATCAAGGCGGTGAACCGGGCCCGCGACATGGGTCCCGAGGAGCTCCCGCAGCCGAGCGCCCCGGGGGACGGCCCGCCGCCGACCAACCGCTGGCACGACCGCGACCCCGAGGCGGCCCGGCGGCTGGAGGCCGCGCGCGCGACGGTGTCGAGGATCGCCGAGCAGGTCGTGATGCCCACGGAGAACCTGCTGCAGCCGGACGCCGTGCGGCGCCTGGCCTGGACGCCGCCGGAGAGCCTGGACTCCGAGTCGGTCGCCGGGCACCTGTACGGCAACGGCGCGCGCGAGTGGCAGGTCGGCCTCACCGCGGAGGCGCTGGCCGAGGCCCTGACGCGGGCGGAGGCCGCCTCTCAGGCGGAGTAGGCGGAGTAGCCCGCCCCGGCGGCCGGGCCCGGCCGGGTTCGGCGGAGGCGGCGGCCCGTCCGGCAGTCCTGTCGGGCGGGCCGCCGCCTCCGCCGTGACGCCCCGGGGCGCCTTTCCCGGATCAGGTCTGGAGGGGCGCTCGTACAGGCGCTTGCAGGGGCACCGGCGGCATGCGCCCCGGGGCGAGAGCCGGTCGGCACGCCGTCGACTGATAGGAACGCGGCGAGGGCCGTGCCCGGGCACCGAACGGTCGGGCCCGATCGGAGAAGCACGCCCTGGCCGCGGCGGCTCCCGGTGGGGACTGCCCGCTCCCCGGCGGCGTTCCCTCCCGCCCCTCGCCCACCACCGGTCACGCTCCGCGGCCGGGCCGCCGCGCCCCGCCGTTCACGACCCGAACACCCAATGACAAACACGACGTTTCTCCGCTTAAACCTCGTGGGCCCCTAAAAAGCCCATAAGTGATAGAGTTCACACCCATCGACACCGCCGTGGAGGGTTCCCGGCCCTGCCGCGGCGGATTAAGTTATGGAATCGTGCTGTTGTCGATGCGAGGCGGAAAAGACCGGGGTGCGACGCGCGTGGGGGGACCTGTGCCCACGCCCGCCTCCGGTGCAGGCTACGGAGAGCGTGAACGGGAGGTGGGACCGGTGTCGCTGTGGCGGAACCTGATGCGCCGGGGCAAGGCGGTGCCGCCGCAGGAACCCGTGCCCTCCGCCGATCCGGAGGGGCCCGGCCGCACCCCCGGACTGCGCGTGGCCTCCCTGGAGCGCACCCTGGACGACAAGGTCCAGCGCCACGGCTCCGAGGACCCGCGCACCATCGCCGCGCGCAACAACCTCGCGAGCAAGTACGCCCAGATCGGCCGCCGCGAGGCGGCCCGGCTGGAGTTCGAGCGCACCCTGGAGGAGGCGGTCAAGGTCTTCGGGGAGGAGCACCCGCAGACCGACGTCATCCGCGAGAACCTCGCCTGGATCTGCGCGGACAGCGCCCGCCCCGCCCAGGCCGCCGAGCTGTGGGAGGTGCTGCTGCGCCACCGCACCGAGCGGCTGGGGCCGATGGCCTCCGACACCGTGGACGCGCGCACCCGACTGGCCGACGCGCTGCGCCGCTCCGGCGAGCACGAGGCCGCCGTCGCGCACTACGAGCGCGCCATCGAGGACGCGGCCGACCCGGTCGAGCGGGAGCGGCTGCGGGTGGGGCTGAGCATGGCGCTCAGCGCCGCGGGCCGGTACCAGGACGCCGTGCGCCAGCTGCGCCTGGTGCTCGCCCAGCGCTCGCGCCGCCTGGGCAGCCGCCACCACGACACCCTGGTCATCCACCACCGGCTGGGGCGCGCCTACACCCAGGCGGGGATGGACCGGGAGGCCATCGACACGCTGCGGCAGGCCTACCGGAACGGGCTCGCCGCCGTCGGCGACCCCGAGATCCGCATGCTCACCTTCAAGATGCGCCGCGACCTCGCCGGCGCCTACAGCGCCGCCGGGCGCCACCGCGAGGCCGCCTCCCTGTTCTGATCCGCCCCCGCACCCCCGCACGCCCCGACATCCACCCCGCGCCCGCCCGGCCCCAGGCCGGGCGGGCGCATGCCGTCCCGGCCTGCACTGAGCGGCGGGCACGCCCCGGAGTGGCGCGGATCTCCGGGGCGTGCTCTCCGGGCCTGCACGGGGACCGCCCCGTCGAACGCGAACCCGGAGCCGTCCCCGCGAACGGCGGCGAGGGACCCCGGAGCGGGCCGAAGCCGGACCCCGCGCCCCCGTCCGGAGGGGCCCGCCGCCCGGTGGGACGGCCGCCCGAACGCCCTGCGGCGGCACGCCGTCCGCCTCCGCGCCCGCTTCTCCCGCGATCCGCCGCGCAGCGCGCGCCCCCGGTGCTCGCGGCACTAGTTACCGGCGAGTAGCATGAGGGGGGCAAACCACCCATCAGGTTGTGAAGGAGGGGCAATCGTGCCGCGAACCGCCCGCGATGTCGTGTTTGTCGACGGGGCCAGGACCCCGTTCGGCAAGGCCGGCAAGGGCCTCTACGCCGAGACGCGCGCCGATGACCTCGTCGTCCGCGTCATCCGGGAACTTCTGCGCCGCAACCCCCAGTTGCCGCCCGAGCGCGTCGACGAGGTCGCGATCGCCGCCACCACGCAGATCGGCGACCAGGGGCTGACCATCGGCCGCAGCGCCGCCCTCCTGGCCGGGCTGCCCCGCAGCGTCCCCGGCTACGCCATCGACCGCATGTGCGCCGGCGCGCTCACCGCGGCCACCACCGCCGGGGCCGGGATCTCCTTCGGGGCCTACGACGTCGTCATCGCGGGCGGCGTCGAGCACATGGGGCGCCACCCCATGGGCGAGGGCGTCGACCCCAACCCGCGCTTCCTGTCCGAGAAGCTGGTGGACCCCTCCGCCCTGGTCATGGGCAACACCGCGGAGAACCTCCACGACCGCTTCCCCTCCATCACCAAGGAGCGCGCCGACGCCTACGCGGTGCGCAGCCAGGAGAAGGTCGCCAAGGCCTACGCCGAGGGCAAGATCCAGCAGGACCTGGTGGAGACGCTGGTGCGCTCGGCCGAGCAGGGCTTCGGGCTGGCCAGCGCCGACGAGCCGCCGCGGCCCGGCACCTCCATGGAGGACCTGGCCAAGCTCAAGACGCCGTTCCGCGCGCACGGCAACGTGACCCCGGGCAACGCCGCCGGGCTGAACGACGGCGCGACCGGCGCCATCCTGGCCGCCGAGGACGTCGCCGCCGACCTGGGCCTGGACTCCCGGATGCGCCTGGTGGACTTCTCCTTCGCCGGCGTGGAGCCCGAGGTCATGGGCGTGGGCCCGGTCCCGGCCACCGAGAAGCTGCTCGCCCGCCAGGGCATGAGCATGGACGACATCGGCCTCATCGAGATCAACGAGGCCTTCGCCGTGCAGGTGCTCGCCTTCCTGGAGCACTTCGGCATCGCCGACGACGACGCCCGGGTCAACCCGTGGGGCGGCGCCATCGCCCTGGGCCACCCGCTGGCCTCCTCCGGCGTGCGGCTGATGATGCAGCTCTCGCGCCTGTTCGCCGAGCGCCCGGACGTCCGCTACGGCCTGACCACCATGTGCGTCGGCATGGGCATGGGCGGGACCGTGCTGTGGGAGAACACGAACTGGGAAGGAAACGCCAAGTGAGCAGCCCGATCGAGCAGGCGCGGGAGCTCTTCGCCGACGAGGTCGTCACCAAGGCCCTGTCGCGCGACGTCGAACTCCCCTACGGTGCCGGCACCGCCGTCCTGATCACCCTGGACAACGGCCACGACCACACCAAGCCCAACACCTTCGGCCCCGGCGGCCTGCTGAGCCTGAACGAGGCCATCGACGCCGCCGCGGCCCGCACCGACATCGCCGCGGTCGCCGTCACCGGCAAGCCGTTCATCTTCGCCGTCGGCGCCGACCTGACCGGCGTGCCGCTGCTGGAGAACCGCGAGCAGGCGCACGCCATCGGCAAGCTGGGCCACGACGTGATGCGCCGCCTGGGCGAGCTGCACGTGCCCACCTTCGCCTTCGTCAACGGTGCGGCGATGGGCGGCGGCGTCGAGGCGGCGCTGCACTGCACCTACCGCACCGTCTCCTCGGGCGTCCCGGCGTTCGCGCTGCCCGAGGCGTTCCTGGGCCTGGTGCCCGGCTGGGGCGGCACCTACCTGCTGCCGCACCTGATCGGCGCCGAGAAGGCGCTCAAGCTGATCATCGAGAACCCGCTCAACCAGAACAAGATGATCAAGGGCCCGCAGGTGCGCGAGCTGGGCATCGCCGACGCGATGTTCGAGCCGGCCGACTTCGTCGAGGAGTCGCTGCGCTGGGCGGCCCAGGTCGTCAAGGGCGACATCACCGTCGAGCGGCCCGAGGTGGACACGGGCGAGGCCTGGGACCAGGCCGTGGCCGGCGCCCGGTTCATGGTCGACGGCAAGCTGCACGGCGCCGCACCGGCGCCGGTGCGCGCGCTGGACCTGGTGGCCGCCGCCAAGGACCGCAGCCGCGACGAGGGCTTCGCCGCCGAGGACGACGCCCTGGCCGACCTGATCATGAGCGACCAGCTCAAGGCCGGGCTGTACGCCTTCGACCTGGTGCAGAAGCGCGCCAAGCGCCCCGCCGGGGCCCCGGACAAGTCGCTGGCCCGCAAGGTGAACAAGGTCGGCGTCGTCGGCGCCGGGCTGATGGCCGGGCAGCTCGCGCTGCTGTTCGCGCGCCGCCTGGACGTGCCGGTCGTGCTGACCGACCTGGACCGGGAGCGCCTGGACAAGGGCGTGGGCTACGTCCACGGCGAGATCGACAAGCTGCTGGCCAAGGGCCGGGTCAGCCAGGACAAGGCGAACCGGCTCAAGGCCCAGGTGACCGGGTCGCTGACCAAGGACGCCTTCGCCGACGCCGACTTCGTCATCGAGGCCGTCTTCGAGAAGATGGAGGTCAAGCAGCAGGTCTTCGCCGAGGTGGAGGCCGTGGTCTCCCCCGAGGCGATCCTGGCGACCAACACCTCCTCCCTCTCGGTCACCGAGATGGCGAGCAAGCTGGAGCACCCCGAGCGGGTGGTGGGCTTCCACTTCTTCAACCCGGTCGCGGTGCTGCCGCTGCTGGAGCTGGTGCGCGGCGAGAGGACCGACGAGGCCGCGCTGGCCACGGCCTTCGCCACCGCCAAGAAGCTGAAGAAGACCGCGGTGCTGTGCAAGGACGCCCCGGCGTTCGTGGTGAACCGGCTGCTCACCCTGTTCATGGGCGAGGTGCTGGGCGCCGTGGAGGAGGGCACCGGGCCCGAGGCCGCCGACCGCGCGGTCGCGCCGCTGGGGCTGCCCATGTCGCCGCTGCTGCTCCTGCAGCTCGTCGGCCCGGCCGTGGCGCTGCACGTGTCCGAGACGCTGGCCGGGGCGTTCCCGGACCGGTTCAGCGTCTCCGAGCAGCACCGGCGCATGGTCGAGGCGGGCAAGACGCAGGTCTTCGGCCCCGACTTCCAGCTCGACCCGGAGGTCAAGGAGCTGTTCAGCGGCGGCGGGAAGGCCTCCTCCGAGCAGGAGATCCTGGACCGTGCGCTGGAGGCGCTGGCCAAGGAGATCCGGATCATGCTGGACGAGGGCGTCGTCGCCGAGGCGGCCGACATCGACCTGTGCCTGATCACGGGCGCGGGCTGGCCGTTCCACCTGGGCGGCATCACGCCGTACCTGGACTACAGCGGCGTGTCCGAGCGCGTCAACGGCGCGAAGTTCCACCCCGAGGGCTACAAGGCCGTGTAGGGCGCGGGGCCCACTGTGCGCCCCGATCGCCGCCGCTCCGCCCCGTGCCGACACCGTCGGCACGGGGCGGTTCTCTTTCCCGGGACCGGATGGCGTCCGCAGAGCACCCGGCGGACGGAACCGCGAGCGGTGGCGGCCGAAGCCCGCCCGCCGCCGTGCGGGGCACCGGCCGCGCCCGGGCACGGCCGAGACGCGTCTCAGGGCCGCCACGGCCGCGCCGACCCGTGGGACGGGAATTCCGCAGACGCGAACCGGGGCCGGTCGCCCGTCCGCTCCCGTGCCAATGGGGACACGCCCGGGGTGGGAGCGTTCACGTCCCTGTGCTCCTCGCCCAAACGTCCTACCCTGGAGGTATGGACGCCGACGACGCCGAGGCGCGGGGCGGCGGAGACACCGCGTTCGCGGTCGCCAACCGGCTCCGGGTCACCTGGGAAGGGGCCTGGCTCGCCGTGGGGTGCGCCGTGTTCACCGGGATCGGCGTCGCGCTGGTCGCCAAGGGCGGGACGCTCGATGTGGTGGTCGGCGTGCTGGCGATCGTCCTCTTCGGCGGGGGCGGGCTGCTGGCCGCCTCCCGGCACCTGTCGCGCCGACCGGTGCTGCTGTTGGACGCCGAGGGCGTGCGCATCCCTGCGCCGTGGCCGCGTTCGACCGCCGACGACCTGGTGCTCCCGTGGAAGGACGTCACCGGGGTGTGCGCGTGCGCGAAGGCGCTGCACCACCGGGGCGGCACCGTGTTCCTGCACTACCTGGTCTTCCTGACCGGGGAGGAGCCTCCGGAGCTGCCGCCCTCGCCGTGGCGGCCCGAACCCGCGGTGCGGATCCGCCCGACCTGGAACCGCACGGTGGAGGAGGTTCTGGCCGAGGCGCGCCGCCACAAGCCGGACCTGCCCTTCACCGACCGCCGCCCGGCCCCGGCCGGGGGCCGCTGAGGGGCGGCCCGGAGGCGCCGGGGCGAAGACCCACCGCCCCGGGCGCCGTCACACCCCCTGCGGTGCCCTGTCGGTGCCCTCGGCGCCCACCGCCGGGGCGCCCTCGTCCGCGTCGCCGCCCTCGCTGATGCCGATGCGGTCGTGCAGCCGCCGCAGGGGGCGGGGCAGCCACCAGTTCGCGTCGCCGAGCAGGCGCATGGTCGCCGGGACGAGCAGCGCCCGCACCAGGGTCGCGTCCACCACCACGGCCACCGCCAGCCCGATGCCGATGATCTTCAGCGACAGCAGCGCCGAGGTGCCCATCGCGGCCAGCACCACCACCAGCAGCAGCGCCGCGCTGGTGATGATCCTGCCGGTGCGCTGCAGCCCGACCGCGACCGAGTGCGCGTTGTCGCCGGAGTCCAGGTACTCCTCGCGGACCCGGCTGAGCAGGAACAGCTCGTAGTCCATGGCCAGCCCGAAGGACACCACCAGGATCAGTACCAGGTAGGTCGGGTCCATGGTGCCGACCGCGTCGAAGCCGAGCGGCGCCGCCAGGTGCCCCTCCTGGAACCCCCAGATGACCACCCCCAGGGACGCCCCCAGCGACAGGAAGCCCATGAGGACGGCCTTGACCGGCAGGACCAGCGACCCGAAGGCCATGAACAGCAGCACCAGCGTCACGACGATGACGAAGCCGAGCGTCGCGGGGACGGCGTTCAGGATGCCGTCCAGGGTGTCCTTCTGCTGCGCGGCCACGCCGCCCACCAGGACCTCGTCGGCGCCGTCGGGGCCGGGCCCGGCGCGCAGGTCCTCGACGAGGCGCTGGGTGGCGGGGGCGTCCACCTCGCCCTCGTAGGCCACGGACACGTGGGCGGCGGTGTCGCCCACGCGCTCCACGTCGGCGCGCAGGACCCCGTCGAGCCCTTCCAGGCGTTCGGCGTAGGCCTCCAGCGCGCGCTCCCCGCCGGTGCCGGTCAGGTCCCCGGTGACGGCGATGTCGGCGGTGGCCACGTCCCCGGCGGGGAACTCCTCCGACAGCATCTCGGAGGCCGCCCTCCCGTCGGCACCGGCGGGCAGGTAGCGCTGGTCGGTGGAGCCGACGTGGGTGGAGGTCAGCGCCGAGGCGAAGGCGATCAGCACCCCGCCCACCGCGACCAGGTACAGCACCGGACGGCGCATGACGCTGTGCGCCAGGCGGGCCCACCCGCCGGAGGCCGCGGCCCGGGAGGCCCGCTCGGCCCCGGCGGCGAGCGCCGCGGTCGCGCTCAGGGCCCGGCGCCGCCGCACCCGCGGGAAGACCGGCAGGGCGTCGATGCGCCGCCCGACCACGGCGAGCAGGGCGGGCAGCACCACCAGCGCGGCCAGCAGGTCGAACAGGACGACCGCGATGCCGCCGAGGCCGATGGAGCGCAGCATCGGCTGGGGGAAGAACAGCAGCCCGGCGAAGGAGATCATGACGGTGATGCCGGAGAAGGCGACGGTGCGCCCGGCGGTGGACAGGGTCCGCGCCACCGCATCGGCGACCGGCCGTCCGGCGCCCGCCTCCTCCCGGAAGCGGCTGACGATGAACAGCCCGTAGTCGATGGCCAGGCCGAGGCCCAGGAGGGTGGCGACGTTGACCGCGAACACCGACACCTCGGTGACGTAGGTCAGGGCGCGCAGCATCGCCAGGGAGCCGACGATGGCCAGGCCGCCCACGGCCAGCGGGGTGAGGGCGGCGACGACGCCGCCGAAGATGACCACCAGCAGCACGAGGAGCAGCGGCAGGGAGACGAGTTCGGCGCGCACCACGTCGCTCTCGGCGCGCTCGGAGATCTCCTGCTCGACCGGGAGGGGGCCGCCCAGGCGCACCTCCAGGGGGCCCGCGCTGATGTCGTCCCGGATCTCCTGGAAGTTCTCCATCCGCTCGTCCTTGGTGGAGCCCTCGATGGTGATCGGCACGTAGGTGGCGTGGCCGTCCTCGGCGAGCAGGATGCCGCGCTCGGTGTCGGTGAGCCCCTCGTCGAGATAGGTGGTGGCGGAGGCGACCTGCTCCTCGGGGAGCTCGTCGCGCATGCGCTTGACGAGGTTGGCGAAGGTGGGGTTGTCGTAGCGGATCTCGTCGCTGCTGAAGACGGCGACGACGTCGACCCCGTCGTGCCCGAGTTCGCGCTCGATGGTCTCGGCGGCGCGGGTGGACTCGGCGCCGGGGTCCTCGAAGCCGCCGTCGCTCACGGCGCCGAACAGGCCGCCGCCCCACACGGCCGCCGCGGCGGCGAGCACGAGGGTGGCGGCCAGGACCCACAGGCGGCCGCGGTAGGTGAAACGCCCCAGCGCTGAGAACATGGAGGACCTCGGCTTGCTGTTAACGTGAAGAGTCGGTGAACACCGTAAGCTTTACGCCGTTCACTAAAGCTGACACTGCTCACACTTGTCAACGGTGCGCCGGGCGGGACCGACCCGCCGCTGCGCCCATCGAGGAGGCGGATGTGCCCGCAGAGGCGTCGGCGCCGACCGGCGGCGGCACACAGGCGCAGGCCGGGCCGGACGCGGCCGCGGCCCCCGGGCGGCGTGAACGTGTGCGCGAGGCCACACTCCGGGAGATCAAGGACAACGCCCGGCGGCGGCTCGCGGCCGAGGGGCCGTCCGGGGTGTCGCTGCGCGCGATCGCCCGCGACATGGGCATGACCGCCCCGGGCCTGTACCGCTACTTCTCCGGCCTCGACGACCTGCTGAACGACGTCCGCGCGGACCTGTTCCACGAGCTGTCCGCGGCGGTGGCCGGCGCCGCGGGGCCGCTGCCCGAGGACGACACCGACGGGCGCATCCTGGCCTCGCTGCGGGCCTTCCGGAGCTGGGCGCTGGCCCACCGGGCCGAATTCTCCCTGCTGTTCGCCACCCCCGCCCCGCAGGACGCCCCCGACCCGCGGGTACTGGAGGCGGGGCGGGGGTTCGCCGCCTCGTTCTTCTCCCTGTTCGACCGGCTGCTGGCCGAGCGGCGCATCCCGCTTCCCGCGGACGACGAGATCGGCCCGGAGCTGCGGGAGCGGCTGGACGCGTTCGCCGCCAAGACCGGCTTCACCATCGACAACGCCTCCTATGGGGCGCTGCGGGTGCTCATGTCGTGCTGGGTGCGCCTCTACGGGCTGGTGAGCATGGAGGTCGCCGAGCACATGACGCCCATCATGGGCGACATGGAGCCCCTGTTCGAGGCCGAACTCCAGGACATCCTGTCCCCCGCGGGCGTGGCGTACCGGGCGTCCGGCCAGGACTGAGGCCCGCCCGGGCCGCCGCTGAGCCGCCCTGAGGGCCTACGGCAGGCTCCCGGCGGGCCCGCCAGAACGTCCACCGCCCCGGGCCCGCCCACGACCTCCTGAAGGCCGGGACGACCGGCTCCACCGGCATGGACGTACCGCCCGCCCGCGCGGTTCCCGCACCCCCACGGCCGCCTCCGGTCGCCCCGGAGGCGGCCTTCGCGCTATCGTCGCCCCCCGTGTCCGATTAAGGTTGATCATCCACCCTTGCCCGGACCTGGGCGGGGAAGCGGACCACAGGCGGAAGGACGGGGCCCAGTGGAGCACACGCACGGCGGTGACCGCGCCTCTTCGGCGCCCCCGCCCCGTCCGCTGGGGCCGCCCCAGGCGCCCCCGCAGCACGCGCCGCACCCCTCCCCCGCGCACCCCCGTGCTCCGCAGGCACCGTACCCGCAGACACCGCACCCGCAGGGCCGCCCGGCCCCGCCCCCGGGGCCCTACGGCCCCGGGTTCGCGCCGCCCGGCGGGCCCGCCTTCCACGGCTACGCGCCCCCGCAGCCGCCGCGCAGGCGCGGCCCTTCGCGCGGGGTGATGTGGACGGCCATCACCGGTTCGGCCCTGGTGTCGGTGGGCGCCGCGCTGACCGCGCTGTTCATGGTCTTCACCCAGTCCGCCCAGGACGTCGAGCCGGTCCGCTCCGAGAACGTCAGCGGCGCGTACGCGGACGCGCTCACCGACCCCCCCCGGCGCGGTCGAGGTCGGCGTCTACGACCACCCGGCCTACGCCCTGGACATGCCCGAGACGGTGGACTGCGCCGTGCCCGACCTGGACCCGTCCTCGGACGCGTCCTGGGACCGCTTCACCTCCGAGCTCGGCGTGTGCCTGAACGACCTGTGGCGCCCGCGCCTTGAGGAGCTGGGCCTGCGCGTCGCGGACCCGGAGTTCGCCACCACCGACACCGACCCCGCGATGTTCGCCGACGACCAGGGCACCACCATGGCCTACTACGACGGCGATGAGCGGGTCGTCACCGTCGTGGTCCCCAACGTCGCCGAGCTCTCGGAGGAGTTCCCCGCCCGCGGCCAGGAGGCGATCTGGTCGGCGCTCATCGGGCACGAGTACGGCCACCACGTCCAGCAGGTCACGGGTGTGCTCGACAAGACCTACGACATGGAGGTCAAGGCCTCCAGCGAGGAGGGCTCGCTGCGGGCGCTGCGCCGCACCGAGCTGCAGGCCGAGTGCATGGGCGGCATCGCCATGCGGGGCCTGGGCTACGACACCGCGGAGATCGAGCGGGTCAACGAGGTCCTCAACGGCGGGGGCGACCTGCCGACCCACGGCACCTCGGAGAACCGCCGGGAGTGGTACGAGCAGGGATCGACCGGGGACACACTGGCCGCCTGCAACACCTTCGAGGCACCGGCGGACGAGGTGAGCTGAGAGCGGAGGCGCCGAGCGGGCGACCGGTGCGCCCGCCGCTTCCGCCCGGACGGCGTCCGGGCCGCGTCCGGGCCCGCCCGGGGCGGCCCGGCAGGCCGGGCCCGACGGGCCGGGCGGCGGTCAGCCCCGGGCGGCCCGGCGGAACTCGTCCCAGCCGAGCAGCTTCACCCGGTCGCCGCGGCCCAGGCGGTCCGCCAGAGCCGCCTCCGCCTCGTCGATCGCCAGCCAGCCCTCATAGCCGTTCACCTCGGCGCCCGAACGCCCCAGCAGCGCGTCGGGGTGCTCCTGCGGTCCCCCGCCCTCCCGGAGCCGGTCGGCGTCGTCCAGCAGCGAGCGCACCGTCGCCGCCGCGTCGGACTTGTTGGTCCCGATCACGCCGGTCGCGCCGCGCTTGATCCACCCGGCCACATACACTCCGGCGACCCGCTCCCCCGCCCCGTCCACGACGCGGCCCTCCTCGTGCGGGACCGTCGCGCCGCCCTCGTCGAAGGGCAGGCCCGGAAGCGGAAGCCCCTGGTAGCCGATGGAGCGGAACACCATCCCGGCCGGGATCTCCTCGGTTCGGCCGGTGCCCTGGAGGCGGCCGTCGGCGTCGAGCACGGTCCGCTCCACCGTCAGGGACCGCACACGCTCGGTGCCGTTCAGCCGCACCGGGCGCCGCCAGAAGCAGAACCGCACCTCGCGCGGGCGCCCCTCCGCAGAGCGCCCGGCCCACTCCTTCAGGTAGCGCAGGTTGGTGCGGGCCGCGCGCGCGGCGCCCCGCATCTGCTCGCCGTTGGGGTCGATGTCCACCTCGGCGGGATCGACCACCGTGTCGGCATTGGCCAGCTCGCCGATGTCGCGCAGCTCGGGCGCGGTGAACTTGGCGTGCAGCGGGCCGCGCCGGGCCACAACGTTGATCCGGCGCACCTTGCTTGCCGCGAGCACGTCCAGCATCGGCTGGGGCACATCGGTGGCGCGCAGCTCGTCGGCGCTCTTGGCGAGCATCCGCGCCACGTCCAGGGCGACGTTGCCCGCGCCGACGACGGCCGCCTCCTCCGCGTCCAGGAGGAACCGCTCCACCTCGGTGTCGGGGTGGCCGCAGTACCAGTTGACGAAGTCGGTGGCGGCGACGCTGCCGGGCAGGTCCTCCCCGGGCACGCCCATGCGGCGGTCGGTGGGGGCGCCGGTGGCGAACACGACGGCGTGGTAGGCGCCCCGGAGGTCCTCCAGGCCGACGTGGCTCCCGTACTCCACTCCGCCCAGGAAGCGCACACGGGGGTGCTCCAGGACCGTGCGCAGTGCGCGGGCCACGCCCTTGATCTTGGTGTGGTCCGGGGCCACGCCGTAGCGCACCAGCCCGTAGGGGGTGGGGAGCCGGTCGAGGACGTCGACGGAGACGTGCTCGCGGTTCTGCCGGGTCAGGGCGTCGGCGGTGTAGATGCCCGCCGGGCCGGAACCGATGACCGCCACGCGCAGGGTCTCGGGAGAACTCATGCCTCCATTGTCCCGCATCCGCAGGCGGCGGGGGGATCACCGGCGCGGCCCGCCCCCCGG
>NZ_ANBH01000089.1 GCF_000341185.1 Nocardiopsis chromatogenes YIM 90109 | reverse complement strand
CGCCCCCCCGCCGGTACGGCCGGGGAGGGCGGCCTAGTGCGTGTCGATCGGAGCACGGCCGTAGAAAGGCACTTACGGCGTCATGTCCATGGCAAGGCCGCTGTGTTCCCGAAATAGCCGGGGGAGTCGGCCTGGGCATGCCGCCGACCGATGAGAACGCGGCGAGTGGCGTGCCTGGTGCGTCGCGCAGCAGGTCATGACCCAAGCAACACGTCCTAGGGCTCGGGTGTGTTGCCTGGGTCAGGCCCTAGCTCTGCGCGGGCTCGCCGTCGGCCAGTTCGCGCTCGGGGCGGCCCGCGTCGGTCAGGCGGGACACGGTGCCCATCAGGCGCCGCGCCAGGACCTGCGGGGTCAGGCCCATCTTCTCCAGGACCGCCTCGCGCGAGGCGTGGTCCAGGAACTCCTGCTCCACACCGAAGGTGCGCACCGGCATGTCCAGCTCGGCGTCGCGCAGCGCGCGGGCAACCGCGTCGCCGACGGCGCCCACGCGGCCGTTGTCCTCCACCACGGCCACGGCGCGGTAGTGGGCCGCCTCCTCGACCAGGGCCGGGTCCAGGGGCTTGACCCAGCGCGGGTCGACCACGGTGGCGCCGATGCCCTCGTCGGCCAGGCGGTCGGCGGCCTCGCAGCAGGTGCGGGCCATCGCGCCGACGGCGACCAGCAGCAGGTCCTTGGGGTGGCCCGCCTCGGCGGCGCTGCGCAGCACGTCCATGCCGCCCATGCGGCCGACCGCCGGGATGTCCTCGCCCACGGTGCCCTTGGGGTAGCGCAGCACGGTGGGGGCGTCGTCCACGGCCACCGCCTCGCGCAGCTCCTCGCGCAGGCGGGTGGCGTCGCGCGGCACCGCCAGGCGCAGGCCGGGCACCACCTGCAGGATGGACAGGTCCCACATGCCGTTGTGGCTGGCGCCGTCGGTGCCGGTGATCCCGGCCCGGTCCAGGCAGAAGGTGACGCCCTGGCGGTGCAGGGCGGCGTCCATGAGGACCTGGTCGAAGGCGCGGTTGAGGAAGGTGGCGTAGACGGCCACCACCGGGTGCACCCCGCCCATGGCCAGCCCGGTGGCCGAGGTGGCGGCGTGCTGCTCGGCGATGCCCACATCATAGGTGCGGTCGGGGTAGGCCTCGGCGAAGGGGGCCAGGCCGGTGGGGTGGAGCATCGCGGCGGTGATAGCGACCAGGTCGTCGCGCTCGCCGCCCAGGCGGACCATCTCCTCGCTGAAGACCTTGGTCCACTTCAGGCCGCCGCCCGGGGCGGACTTGGCGCGGCCGGTCTCGGGGTCGAACGCGCCGGGGGCGTGGAACTGGTCCTCGTCGTGGTTCTCGGCCGGGGCGTAGCCCTTGCCCTTGCGGGTGAGGCAGTGCACGATCACCGGGCCGCCGTAGTCGCGGGCGCGGCGCAGCGCCTTCTCCACCGCGGCCTCGTCGTGCCCGTCGATGGGGCCCAGATACTTCAGTCCCAGGTCCTCGAACATGATCTGGGGCTGGATGGCGTCCTTGAGGCCCTTCTTCAGGCCGTGCAGGGCGTCGTAGAGGGGCTGGCCGACGACGGGGGCGCGGTTGAGCGCGGTCTTGGCCATGTCCAGGGCCTGCTCGTAGCCGGGGGTCATGCGCAGCGAGGCGAGGTGGTCGGCGAGCCCGCCCATGGTCGGCGAGTAGGAGCGGCCGTTGTCGTTGACGACGATCACCAGGCGGCGGCGCTCGCCCTCGGCGATGTTGTTGAGCGCCTCCCAGGCCATGCCGCCGGTGAGGGCGCCGTCGCCGATCACCGCGGCCACGGTGCTGCCGGTGCGGCCGCGCACCTCGTTGGCCTTGGCCAGGCCGTCGGCGTAGGAGAGCACGGTGGAGGCGTGCGAGTTCTCGATGAAGTCGTGCTCGGACTCGGCGCGGGAGGGGTAGCCGGACAGCCCGCCCTCGCTGCGCAGGCGGGAGAAGTCCTGGCGGCCGGTGAGCATCTTGTGCACGTAGGCCTGGTGGCCGGTGTCGAAGAGCACCGGGTCGCGGGGGGAGTCGAAGACGCGGTGCAGGGCGATGGTCAGTTCGACGACGCCCAGGTTGGGGCCCAGGTGCCCGCCGGTGCGGGAGACCTCGGAGACGAGGAACTCACGGATCTCGGCGGCCAGCGCCGGGATGCGCTCGGCCGGGAGCCTCTTCAGATCGTCCGGATTGCGCACCGATTCGAGCAGCGTCAACTCTCGTCAGTCCCCTCATTCAGCGTTCCGACTCGCGGGTGCGGGCTGCGGCCCCACGCGCGGTCCCCCCGAGTCTACGGTCGCCGTGACCCGTGCATTACCCGAACCTACCGCCCCGTAGACGCGTGCGGCCCCGACCCGGGGGATCCGCCCGCGGGGCCGCCGCCGTGGCGTTCGCGGACCCGGCGGAGCTCTCCGGCGATCGCGTCGGCCGTCCAGTGCGCGTTGAGGCCGCTGGGGTTGGGCAGCACCCACACCGGGGCGCCGCCGATCCGCACGCCGTCCTGGGGGCCGATGCGGGCCTTGGGCGCCCCGAAGGCCGAGCGGTAGGCGGTCACGCCGAGGACGGCCAGCACGCCGGGCGCCAGCCGCTCCGTGCGCTCGGCCAGGGCCCGCCCGCCTTCGCGCAGCTCCTCGGGGGTGAGTTCGTCCGCGCGGGCGGTGGCGCGTGCGGCGATGTTGGTGATGCCCAGGCCCCACCGGGGCAGCTCGTCCTGCTCGTCGGGGCGGAGGAGGCGCGGGGTGAACCCGGCGCGGTGCAGGGCGGGCCAGAAGCGGTTGCCGGGGCGGGCGAAGTGGTGCCCGGTCCAGCCCGAGTACAGGCCCGGGTTGATGCCGCAGAACAGGACGTTCAGGCCGGGGCCGAGGACGTCGGGGATGACGGCGCCGTGCGCCGACCGCAGGTCCCCGGCGGTGGGCCTGCGCTGTGTCCGGGTGCGTTCACCTGTGCCCATGGTCGCCGGAGCCTACCTGAGCCCGCGGCCCCGCGCCGGTCACAGGAACGAGCGGACGATGAGCACGGTGCCCGAGACGGCGACCGTGCACAGCAGGCCGGTGCGCAGGAGCCCTTCGTCGACGATGCGGCGCAGGGGGCGGCCCAGCAGGTACCCGGCGACCACGCACGGCAGCAGGGCGGCACCGGCGGCGAGCTGCCGGGCGTCGGCCTGTCCGGTGGCGGCGAGCATGAGCAGGGAGATCGTGATGCCCGCGAGGAAGAACCCCGCCAGGGTGGCGCGCACCCGCGGCCCGTCCTCGTGCTGGTAGAGCAGGGCGATGGGCGGTCCGCCGATGGACGTGGCGGTGCCCATCGCGCCGGACACCGTCCCGGCGGCCAGCAGGGCCGCGGGGGTGGGGCGCACCCGCACCGGCAGCAGCGACAGCCCGACCGCGACCAGGACCATGGCCCCCACGGCGGCACCGAGCATGCCGGGGTCCAGGGTCGCGACCACCGCGACCCCGATCAGGGAGCCGGGGACCCGGGCGGGGACGCCCCAGGCCAGGCCGCGCCAGTCGATGTGGCGCCACTCCGAGGCCAGGGTGAAGACGGGGAGCACCCCGGTCGCGATGAGCAGGGCGACGGGCATGAGGGAGGCGTCCAGCAGCGAGATGACCGGGGCGGCGACCAGGCCGAGCCCCAGCCCCACGCTGCTCTGCACGGCCGCGCCGATGACCACGGCGGCACCGGCGACGGCGAGGAAGAGCGGATCGGGCATGATTCCGCAGACGGTATATCTCCCGGATACCGGTAGGAATGCGGGGGTACGGTCATCGGAGGATCCGACGACCACTCGCCCTTCGGCCCCTTCCCGCGCCGCCGCCCCTGCGGAGAATTCGATGGCGCGGAGCGGGGCGGCTCGGCACACTGTCCGCGTGACAGAGCCCGTTCCCCGGCATCAGATCCGCGCCCGCCACACCGCGTCCACGGTCGTCGTCTACCAGGCCTACGCCCCGCGGATCGGCCTGCCCGCGGCCCGGGACGGGGCCTTCCCCTCGTCCTGGAAGCGCGACCGGATGACATGGATCAAGCCGTCGTTCCTCTGGATGATGTACCGCTGCGGCTGGGCGGCCAAGCCGGACCAGGAGACCGTCCTCGCCGTCGAGATCACCCGAGAGGGCTTCGAGTGGGCGTTGGAGCACGCGTGCCTGTCCCACTTCCGGCCCGGCCTGCACGCTGATGAAGCCGCCTGGAAGCGCGAGCTGAAGCGGGCGCCGACCCGTGTCCAGTGGGACCCCGAGCGCGACCTGCACCTGCGACCGCTCCCCCACCGTTCGCTGCAGCTCGGCCTCATGGGCGAGGCGGCCCGCCGCTATGCCGACGAGTGGACGGTCTCCATCACCGACGTGACCGCACTCGCCCGAGAGGTCCACGGCCGCGTACAAGGGGGCGACCTGGTGTCGGCCCGACGCCTCCTCCCCGAGGAGCCGCCCTACCCCGAACCGGCAGGGCTGCTGGGCCGCCTGCGCGAGTGACGGCAGGAGACGCCGACACCCCGCCGGGCCGGTGCGGAACCGGCCCGGCGGGGTTCGCCTCTCGTCCGGCCGCCGCCCCCGCGCCGGGGCGGACGGGCGGCGCGGGGGCGGCGGGGACGGGGCTCACGGGCACGGCGGGGCGCCGGGCCCGCCCCGTCAGCCGCCGCGGGCGTGCGCCTTGCGGCTCCGGCGGCTGACGGCGTCCAGGACCACGGCCACCAGCAGCACGACCGCGGTGATCATGTACCGCACCGGGGTGCCCATCTGCAGCAGGTACAGCCCCGAGGTGATGGCGCCCAGGACCAGGCCGCCCAGCAGCGCCGAGTAGGCGTTGCCGNCAGGCTGGTGCCGCCGATGACCGCGGCGGCGATGGCCATCATCAGCTCCTCGCCCGCGGCGGTGTCCAGGCTGGCCGAGAAGGAGCGGGACACCAGGATGACGCCGCCGAGCGCGGACAGCATCGAGGCCAGGCCGAAGACCGAGATGCGGATCAGGTCCACGTTGATGCCCGCCCGGCGGGCCGCCTCGGCGCCGCCGCCGACCGCGAACACCATCCGGCCGTACCGGGTCTTGCGCAGCATCAGGTCGAAGGCGACCACGAAGAGCACGAAGATCAGGAACGCCAGCGGCACGCCCTTGAACTGGTTGAACACCGCGACGGCGCCGAAGAGGGGGAGCGCCAGCAGTGCGGTGCGCAGCAGCTGTTCGCCCGCGGGCTTGGACGCCAGCCCCGCGGCGGCCCGGCGGCGCTCGCCGAGCACGGTGGACAGCGCGAAGGCGCCGACCGCGACCGCGGCGATGAACCAGCCGACCGCGGGGACGAAGTAGGTCTGGGTGAGCGCCGCGATGGCCCCGCTGTCGCTGACGTTGATGGTGCCGTCGCCGCCGAGCAGCTGGAGCTGCAGGCCCTGCCAGCCGAGCAGCCCGGCCAGGGTCACCACGAATGCGGGCACGCCCACCTTGGCGAAGATGGTGCCGTGCACCAGGCCGATGGCCAGCCCGGCCGCCACCGCGGCGGCGATCGCCACCCACTCGGGCAGGCCGTAGCGCACGGCCAGCACCGCGGTGATCGACGCCGAGACCCCGGCCACCGACCCGATGGACAGGTCGATCTCGCCCAGCAGCAGGACCATGATGACGCCGGTGGTCATCAGGCCGACCGCCGCCACCTGCACGGTCAGGTTGGACAGGTTCTGCGGGGACAGGAAGCGCCCGTGCAGCGACTGGAAGACGACGGCGATCACGATCAGCCCGACGATGACCGGTACGGGGCCCAGCTCGCCGCCGCGCAGGCGGCGCAGCCCGGCGGCCAGCAGGCCGCCCGGGGAGGTGCGGGTGACGATGAGCCGGGGGTCGGCCGGGGCCTGCTGCTCGGACGGGCCGTTCTCCGCGGCCACCGGTGTCTGCTGTGCCGCCATCACTCGTCTCCCGTCCGGGACGCCGCGACGCGCTCGTTGCGCCGCGCCACAGGATTGTCGGACGCGCCGGTGATCGCGGCCACGATCTCCTCGTAGCTGGTCTCCTCGACCGCGAAGTCCCCGGCGTTGCGCCCCAGGCGCAGCACCGCGGCGCGGTCGGCGACGGCGCGCACGTCGGCCATGTTGTGGCTGATCAGGATCACGCCGAGGCCGCGGTCGCGCAGGCGCTCGATGAGGTCGAGCACCTGGGCGGTCTGGGCGACGCCGAGGGCGGCGGTGGGCTCGTCGAGCATGACGACCTTGGGCTCGCCGAGCAGCGCGCGGGCGATGGCGATGATCTGGCGCTGGCCGCCGGACAGCGAGGCGACCGGGACGCGCAGGCTGGGGATCTTCACCGACAGCGAGTCGAGCAGCTCGCGGGCCTTGCGCTCCATCTCGACCTCGTCGAGGGTGCCCAGGCGCATCTGCTCGTTGCCGAGGAACAGGTTGGCGACGATGTCCAGGTTGTCGCAGAGCGCGAGGTCCTGGTAGATGGTCGCGATCCCGAGGCGCTGGGCGTCGCCGGGCTTGGCGATGGTGACCGGCGCGCCCTCCCACAGGATCCGGCCGCCGTCGGCGGGGTGCGCGCCGGCGATGACCTTGACGAGGGTGGACTTTCCGGCGCCGTTGTCGCCGAGGAGGGCGACGACCTCGCCCGCGTCGATGCTCAGGTCGACGTCGCTGAGCGCCTGGACGGCGCCGAATCTCTTGGAAATCCCGGACAGTTCCAGGACGGGTGTGCTCATGGGTCTTCCCCTTGGCTCCGGCGGGCGGAGGTCGGTGGACGTGGCTGGGGGCGCCGGCCTCGTGCGGCGGCCCCGGCGGGGCCGGGGGCGCTGCGGCGGGCCGGTGCCCGGCGGGCGGGGTGGGAGCCCCCGGAGGTGCGGGCCCCCGGGGGCTCCCGGGAGGGCCGGGGCGGCCCGGAGGGGGTGGGCCTGCCCCGGCCGGGGATTCGGTGCGGCCGGTTCCGGGCGGGGGACGGCCCGGGCCTTCCGCACCGGGGGGGGAGCGGTCCTGCGCGTTCGGGGCCGGACCGCCCGCTCCCCCGGTTCCCTACTCCGCCATCTCCTTGCAGAAGTCGGTGTCGGCGAAGTCCTCGGTGCAGATGTCCTCGACGGTGTAGAAGCCGTCGGAGACGACCGTCTCCTCGATCTTGTCGGCGGTGACCGCGACGGGGTCGAGCAGGACCGCATTGACCTTCTCGCCGGAGGCATCCTCCACCTGGGTCAGGCCGTTGTCACCGCCGTCGTACTCCTCGCCGGTCGCGGCGGCCACGGCCATGTCCGCGGCGATCTCGGCCTCGGGGCGGATGGCCTTGTAGACGGTCATGTACTGCTCGCCCGCGGCCACCCGCTGGATGCCCGCGATCTCGGCGTCCTGGCCGGTGATGGGGGGCAGGTCGTCGACGCCGACGCTCTTGAGCGCGGCGACGATCCCGGCGGCCATGCCGTCGTTGGCCGAGTAGACCCCGGCGATGTCGTCGGCGCCGACGGCGGTGATCGCCTGCTCCATCTGGGTCTGGGCGCGGTCGGGCGACCAGTCGGGGGTGTCGTACTCCTTGGCGATGTCGACCTGGCCGTCGAGGACCTCGTGGGCGCCGGACTTGAAGTCGCCGGCGTTGGGGTCGGTGGGCGAGCCGTTGATCATGACGATCTCGGCGTCCTCCCCGGCCTCCTCGGAGTCGAGCGCCTCCAGCAGGGCGCGCCCCTGGACGCGGCCGACCTCCTCGTTGTCGAAGGAGACGTAGTAGTCGACGCCGCCCTCGGCGAGCCGGTCGTAGGCGACGACCGGGACGCCCTGGCCCTTGGCGTTCTTGACGATGCTGGCGGCGGCCTCGGAGTCCACGGCGTCCAGCACCAGCACGTCCACGCCGTCGGTCAGCATGGCCTCGGCCTGGGACTGCTGCTTGGCGGTCTCCTGGTCGGCGTTCTGGTAGAGCAGGTCGCAGTTCTCGCAGCGCTCGGCCAGCGCCTCCTCGAAGTAGGGCTTGTCGAACTTGTCGTAGCGCGCGGTCTTGGACTCGGGCAGCAGCAGGCCGACGGTGAAGCCCTCGTCCACGCTGTGGGCCTCGCCCTCGGCGTCCTGTCCGCTCGTGGTGAGGGAGCCGCAGCCCGCCGCAAGCAGGGCGAATGCGGCCATCGCGGCCGGTGCGGCGAACCGCGCGAAGCGTCGTGTGGTGTTCACAGGGGATGGTCCTCCGGGTCTGGGGTGCGCACCGGGCGGTGCCGTGCAGGGAGTGCTTCGAGGGATCTCGGTGGGGGTGCGCCCGGTGAACGGATGACGTGAAGTCAAACTCCGGCGCCTGTTGTCGTCAAGCCTTGAACGCATCACCGATGCATCACGACAGGTTGTTTAAAACCTTGAACACAAGCGTTCATGCAGGTCAGAGCCATAGTGCCAGATATGTGAAGTTCTGTGGCAGGTGTTCGCCGTTATCGAACCGTGTCACAGCGCAAGGTGAGAGCGGCGTCACACAGAGGCGTCGGCGCTGGCCGCGGCGGCCGCGAGGGCCCCGCGCAGCACGGCTTCGGGCCCCAGAGCGCCCCGCGCCACCTTCACCCTCTGCACGGCGCTGCCGAGCGCCCCGAGTTCAAGGCTTCGGCGCATCGGCTCCATCAGGCCCTCCCCTGCCTCGGCCAGGTCCCCGCCGATGACGAGCGCCTCCGGGTTGAAGGCGTTGACCAGCATCGCCAGGGCGCGGCCCAGCGCGTTCCCGGCCTCGGCGACCACCCGCCGCGCGCCGGGGTCGCCCGCAGCGGCCGCCGCCACCAGCTCGGCGACGCTGCCCGGCGTCCCGGCGGCACCCTGCGCGGGCACCATCTCCAGCAGGTAGCGGGCGCCCACGTGGGTCTCCAGGCACCCGCGGTTGCCGCAGCGGCACACCTGGCCGCGTTCGTCGAGCCCCAGGTGGCCGATCTCCCCGGCGGTGCCGCCCGCCCCGGGGAAGACGCGGCCGTCGACCACGATGCCCGCGCCCACGCCCTCGGCCAGCCGCACGTAGACCAGGTGCCGCAGGCCGCGCCCGGCCCCCTCGGCCAGCTCGGCGCGGGCGGCCAGGTTGGCGTCGTTCTCGGCGGTGACCGGCACGCCCAGCCGGTCGGCCAGGTCGTCGGCGGGCCGGGCGCCCGCCCAGGCGGGCATGCAGGTGATGGCCCCGACCTCGCCGGTGTCCAGGTCCACCGGGCCGGGCACGGCGGCGCACACCGCGCGCACCGACGACAGGTCCACGCGCGCGGCGGCCAGCACCGTCTCCACCAGCCACACGGCGCGCCGCACCCCCCGCCCGGGGTCGGCGGCGACGTCGTAGGCGATGGTCTCGCGGGCGAGCGTGGCGCCCTCGGCGTCGCCGAGGGCGGCGGTGATGCGGTCCTGGCCGAAGTCGACGCCGACGACGGCGCCGGGCGAGCGGCGGAGGGTGACGGCGCGGGCGCGGCGGCCGTTGGAATGGGTCTGGCGGACCGACACGGCGCCGACCGCGCGCAGGTCGCGGACGATGTTGGAGACGCTGGCCGCGGAAAGCCCGGTGGCGCGGGCGATCTCGGCCTGGGTGAGGGAGCCGGACTCACGGAGGGCGGCGATGACGCGGTCCCGGTTGGCCCGGCGCAGTGCCGCCTGGGAGCCGGGGGTGGTCTGGACGTCGCTCACGGCGCCTCTTCTCGCTTCGCGCCCCACGGCCCGGCCGGGGAGGGCGGGCCGGGTCACGGGTGTCGGGGGGCGGGGGTGGGGGTCAGGGGACGGGGCGGAGGGGTTCAGTGGTTCCGTCGGCATTGAAGCCGGTGGTCAGGCAGCTTACAAGCCGTGAACGCAGACTCGGCGCCCGGCACCGGCGGAACACGGGTCCGGAAGCGGTCATTCACGCCTCCCCTTTTACGCCTGGCGCGCCTCGCTCCCCTCCGATCGCCCGGACCGGCGGTAGGCTGCCGCGCGTGCCTGAGATCCCCGCGCGCGCCATCTCCACCCGCTCCGCCGACTGGCGCGACCGCACCGCCGACCTCCTCCGATGCGCGCCCGCACGGGCCGGACGCTGCAGGGTCCTGGCGCTGGAGGGGCGTTCGGGAGCGGGCAAGACGGCGCTGGCGGAGGCGTTGGCGGCGCGGCTGCGGTGCCCGGTGGTGCACATGGACGACCTGTATCCCGGGTGGGAGGGGCTGGAGGCGGCCGCTCCCCTGGTGCGCGAATGGGTGCTGGAGCCGTTGGCGGAGGGCCGCGACCCGCGTTGGCGCCGATGGGACTGGGAGACCGGGGACTGGGCCCCCGACGACGCAGGGGGTTGGGACGGCGCCGAGGTGGCCGACACACTGGTCATCGAGGGCTGCGGATGTGGCGCAGAGGAGCTGCGCCCGTTCCTGTCCCTGCTGGTGTGGGTCGAGGCGCCTGAAGAGGTGCGTCACAGGCGCTTGAACGCACGATGGGACGCAGAGCTGTACGCGCCCTGGCGACCGATGTGGGCAGCCCAGGAAGAGGCATTCGACACCCGCCACCAGCCCAGGAAGCACGCGGACGTGGTGCTGGACAACTCGGAGGAGTCGGGGGCGTAGGGCCCGGGAGCAGCGTCAGGGTCGTCTCCGCAGGTGCGGAACTCACCTTCCCTGCGCCCCTGCCGCCCTGGACGTGGGCGTTCCTTCTCCGCATGCGCGGAGCCGACGCCCCCCGAGACCGCGACCACAACCACAGACAGGTCCATCTCCGCCTGCGCGGAGCCGACCGGCGCACCTTCCGCCGCCCCTCCTCACCGCCCGGTCCATCTCCGCCTGCGCGGAGCCGACGACTTCCCCCGCTGGCGGATCTGGCGCGCGGACGGTCCATCTCCGCCTGCGCGGAGCCGACGTGACCTGAGCCGACAGCAGCTCCACGACCACCGGTCCATCTCCGCCTGCGCGGAGCCGACCGGGCAGACCGCGCACACCTCAA
>NZ_ANBH01000088.1 GCF_000341185.1 Nocardiopsis chromatogenes YIM 90109 | reverse complement strand
GCCCGGTCCATCTCCGCCTGCGCGGAGCCGACGTGCCGGTGTCGGTCAGCAGCACGCTGTAGTACGGTCCATCTCCGCCTGCGCGGAGCCGACACTTTCCGACCTGGGCCAATGCTGGACGTTATCGAAAAGCGACCAAATCCGCATCCACCGCGGTCCATATCCGTCCGCAATTGCAGTTCCCTGACTGCCCACTATTCGGAGCGGTCGGTCTGCGAACACGGCTGCGCTCCTGAGAGCTGCTACCGCAGCACTCAGGAGCCGCCGGGAGTCATGCGCCGATCATGGGCGAGACGAAGCCGAGGCGTCAGCCCTCGCCTTGCATGTCCTCGTCCTCCTGCATCCCCTCGTCGCCCATGTCCTCGTCCTGCATGTCGCCCTCTTCGCCCTCCATGTCCTCGTCCATGGAGCCGCCGCTCTCCTCGCCGTCCTCCATCTCTTCGCCTTCCATGCCCTCGTCCTCCATGGAGTCGCCTTCCTCCATGTCCTCGGACATCTCGTCGCCGTCCTGCGACTCCTCCTGGCCGGAGGTCTCCGCTCCATCGCCCGAGTTGTCACAGGCGGCGGCACCGGAAAGCAGGACCACCGACGCGATCCCACCGGCGGCGACCAGGCGGCGCAGGAGGCTCAGGGGACGTTCGCTCATCGTTCTCTCCTTCATCGGTATTCCGAAGTCGATCGGTCTGATCGCTCCATCGCACGGCGCCCCGGACCCCGGGGCGCCCGGTCTCGCGCGGGCCGAACCGTCCGGCCCCGCCGACCCGGCTAGCCCACCGAGACCGTGATCGTGTGGTGTCCGGTCGCGCCGTCGGGCGCCGGGGGCGCCTCGTCGGCGGTCTGCACCTCGCCGTCCCGGCCCACCGCGCGCACGCTCACCGTGTGCTCGCCGGGTTCGGCGTCCTCCCAGTCGAAGACCCACTGGCGCCAGGTGTCCTCGGTCGCCTCCTCGGCCAGGCGCGCGTCGCGCCACTCGCCGCCGTCGATGCGCACCTGCACCCCGTCGACGCCGACGTGCTGCGCCCAGGCCACCCCGGCGACGGTCACCCCCGCACCGCCCCCGCCGACGGACGCGCCGTCGCGCGGGGTGTCGATGCGCGACTGGAGCTTGATCGGTGCCTTGGCGGCCCACCCGCGCGGCACCCAGTAGGCGTCGAACGCGTCGAACGTGGTCAGCTCGATCTCGGTGAGCCACTTGCACGCCGACACGTATCCGTAGAGGCCGGGCACCACCATCCGCACCGGGAAACCGTGCTCGGGCGGCAACGGCCGACCGTTCATGCCCAGGGCGAGCATGGCATCGCGCCCGTCCATCACCGTCTCGACCGGGGTGCCGATGGTCATGCCGTCGTCGGACCGGGACACGAGCTGGTCGGCCGGTCCGCCCTCGGAGGGCGGCCGCACCCCGGCCTCGCGCAGAAGCTCGGCCAGCGGCACCCCGATCCAGCGCGCGTTGCCGATGTAGCCGCCGCCGACCTGGTTGGACACGCACGCCAGGGTGACGTCGCGCTCGACGATGTCGTCGCGCTCCAACAACTGCGCGAAGGTGTACTCGCGCTCCTGCACCCCGGCGCCGTGCACCCGCAGGCGCCAGGAGGTGGCGTCGATGCGGGGGACCGACAGGGCCGTGTCGATCCGGTAGAACTCCCCGGGCGGCGTGAAGAAGGACTCCACGCCCTCGATCTCCAGGTCGGCCCCGTCGGGGACGGGCGGCGCCGGGGAGGCGGGCTTCGGCAGCGCGAAGTCCCTGCTCTGCGCCGCGCCGCCCGCGCTCGTCCTGCTGTAGAGCCCGGCCCCCGTGCCGACCGCCGCCGACGCGGCGGCGGCCGCGCCCGCGATGAGGACGAAGCGCCGACGGTCGAAGCCCTGCCGGTCCGGAGTCTCCGAGGGCTCAGGGGCGCCCGAGGTGGCCTCGGCCTCGTCGGCGCCGTCGGCACGGTCTCCGACGGCCGCCCCGCCGGGCCCGCCCGACTCGCTCAGCCCGCCGGACTCACCGGTCTCGTCGGCCCGCACTCCCGAGTCCGGCTCGGCTCCGGCACCGGCGGCGGCGTTCGTCAGCAGCACCAGCGCCACGTAGGCCACCGCCCCGCCGACGAGTGCGGGCAGGATGTCCAGGGGCCCGGCGTCGGGCCGGGTCCCGGCCGCCGCCGCGCCCACCAGCGCCAGCACCCCGGCCCCCGTGCCCGCCACCCACCGGCGGCCGCGCGCCGCGATGCCCAGCGCCGCCGCGAACACGGCCAGCACGACACCGATGCCCACCAGCAGCACGACCTTGTCGGCGGTGCCGAAGGCCGCCACCGCGAACTCCTTCAACGGCCGCGGGGCCAGGTCGATCGTCGCGGCCCCGACCGCCTGCACGGGCGAGGCCACGGGCCCGAAGGGCACCGCGGCCGCCTCCGCCGCCGCCAGCCCCGCGCCACCGGCCACCAGGCCGCACACCGCCGCCGCCCACCGGGGCGTCTGCTTCATCAGTTCCGACACACCCCTCCTTCGGAGCGGGTGCGCGGGGGGCGACCGCCCCGTCCGAAGTTCTCCCGGAATTTTTCCCGGACCCGGTCGGCACGGTTGTCCCCAGGTCCGGCATCGCCTCCCCGTCCCCGGCTCCGAATGGAAGGATGACGGAACCGAAGACGTGAGGGACGGGAGAGGTCGGGTGGACGAAGCGCTGCCGTCGCGGGCATCGGACCGCACGGGCGCCGACGACGGGCTCGGCGGGCTGCTGGCCAGAGCCTCGCTGGGCGACATGGAGGCGTTCGAGGGGGTGTACCGGCAGCTGGCCGGTCCCGTGTTCGGGACCGCGGCCCGGGTGCTGCTCGACCACGCCCAGGCCGAGGAGGTCGCGCAGGAGGTGTTCGTGGAGGTGTGGCGCCAGGCCGCGCGGTACGACGCGTCGGCCGGGGGCGTGCGGTCGTGGGTGCTCACCATCGCCCACCGGCGGGCGGTGGACCGGGTCCGCTCCGAGCAGGCCTCGGCGGACCGGACGGCGCGCGTGGGCCGGGCCGAGCCGCGGCAGACACCCGCCGACGAGGTGCCCGACGCGGTGGAGCACCGCTTGGAGCGCGAGCGGGTCCGGCGGTGCCTGGGGCGGCTGACCGGGCTGCAGCGCGAGGCGGTGCGGCTGACCTACTACGCCGGTTACACCCAGAACCAGGCGGCCGTCGCCCTGAAGGTCCCGCTGACGACGGTCAAGGGGAGGCTCCGGGACGGGTTGATCCGGTTGCGCGACTGCTTGGGGGTGGAGGCGTGAGCCCGCGGGGGTACGACGTGCACGGCCTGACGGCGGCGTACGCGCTGGACGCGCTGGAGGAGGCCGATCGGGCCGAGGTCGAGGCGCACCTGGCGGAGTGCGAGGACTGCCGCCGCGACCTCCGGGACTTCCGGGAGACGGCGGCGCGGCTGGGGGCCGCGGAGGCGGCCGGGCCGCCGGAGGGCCTGTGGGAGAAGGTGGAGGCGGAGGCCGCGCGCACCCGCCAGCTCCCGCCGAAGGCCGCCGCGAGCGGGTCCGACTCCGGGGCCGGGGCCGGGACCGGGACCGGTGGCGGCGGCACGGGGGACGCCGACGGTGGCGCCTCCGATGGCGGCGGCCGCCCGTCCGGCCGGGACGGCGACGGCTCCGGTGCGACCGTGGTCCCGCTCCGGTCCCGGGTGATTCGGCGCCTGCCGTGGGCCGTGGCGGCCGCTGCGGTCACGGTCGCCGTCGTGCTGGGCGCGGTCTCGGTCGACCAGGCGCGGCGGATGGGCGAGCTGCAGGAGCACACGGCGGAGGTGGAGGCGCTGCTGGCGGCACCGGACACCGAGAAGATGGACCGCCCCGTCTCCGAGAGCGAGGCCAACGCCACCGTGTTCGCGTCGGGGGACCACGACACGATGATGATCATGGTCAAGGGGCTGCCGCCCGCCCCCGACGGCAAGGCCTACCAGCTGTGGTACGTCGACGAGGACGGCATGCGCTCGGCCGGGATGCTGGAGGAGGACGGCCAGGGCATGCTGACCGGCATGGTCAAGGGGATGTCCGGCGCGACCCAGCTCGGCATCACCATGGAGCCGGACACGGGCATGCCGGAGCCCAGCAAGGAGCCGATGAAGGTCGACGTGTGAGCGACGGGGGCGCCCGTCGGCCCCGGACATGCGTCGGCGAGGGCGGCTCCACGGCCGCCCTCGCCGACGGTGCCCGCCGCGGGCCGGAGGCGTGCGCGGGCGCGCATGCACCGGTGGGGCGCGGCGCCGTCACCTCTGGCCGCTGAACGCCTTCTTCACCGCCATCGCCCCCAGGACCACCAGGCCGACGATGAGCACCCACTTGAACAGGCCGAGCAGCATCCCGAAGAGCCAGCTCGCCGCGAAGAAGGCCAAGAAGATCACGAGCGCGATAAGAAAGATCCGTCCCATGCCTTCACGGTATGCGCCGGGACGGCGGCTGGTAACCCGCCCAAGGGACCGATGGGGGAACGTTCAGGGTCACCCCTGAGGGCTGCTTCCGGACGGCGTCCGCGCCCTTGCGCGGCCCCGAAGGCGGCATTCCCACCGGGGGCGAAGCGCCCTCTCGCGGCCGGTTCCGGCCCTGGCGCGTGCCGGGGATTCCCGTGGTGCGGGCCACATCGGCGACGCTAGGGTCATCGGATGAGTTCAGTCGACCTTGAGCGCTTCCACACCCTCGGAGCACCCGCGCTGTCCCCCGACGGCCGCACGGCCGTTGTGGCCACCAGCCGCCCCCGCCTCGACACCGACTCCTACCGGAGCGAGCTGTGGGCCGTCCCCACCGACGGCTCGGCCCCCGAGCGGCGGCTCACCCGCGGCGGGCGCGACAGCGCCCCCGCCTTCTCCCCCGACGGGCGCCTCATCGCGTTCCTGCGCACCGCGGACGGCGGGCGCCCGCAGCTGCACCTCATGCCCGCCGACGGCGGGGAGCCCTGGCGGCTCACCGACCTCCCTCAGGGCGCCGGCGCACCGGTCTGGAGCCCCGACTCGCAGCGGCTCGCGTTCATCTCCCGGGTCCCCGACGAGGGGCGCTACGAGGGCGACCCCGCCAAGGAGGCGCCGCGCCGCATCACCGGCTTCGATTACCGCTTCGACGGCGACGGGTTCATCTTCGACCGGCCCGCCCACGTGTTCACCGTCGGGGCCGCCGAACCCGGTGACGACGGCTCCCTGCCCGAAGCGGTGCAGGTGACCGACGGCCGGTTCGACCACGGCGGCCTGGACTGGAGCCCGCGCGGCGATCTGCTGTGCTTCGTGGCCGCGCGGCACGACGACCGCGACCGGGTGCTCGCCGAGGACGTGTGGGTGTGCGCCCCCGACGGCTCCGGCCTGCGCAAGCTGACCCGTACCAGTGAGGGCGTCCGCCACGCCCGCTTCTCAGCGGACGGGGCGACCGTGGTCTACGCGGGCTCCGACGCCGGTCCGGACAAGCGCAGGTGCACCACCGAGAACACCGGCGTGTGGGCGGTCCCGGTCGACGGATGGGCGGACCCGGTGCGCCTCACGGACGTGGAGCGCTTCACCATGGGGCGCGCCACCGAGATCACCGCCGTCGAGGACGGCGCCCTGTTCTGCAGCGAGAACCGCGGCGCCGTGGACCTGCTCCTCGTGCCCTACGGCGGGGGCGAGCCCCGCGTGCTCACGGACGGCCCCCGCCAGGCGGGCACCGCGGCGCGCGCGGGCGGCGTGACCGTCGTGCCGGTCGGCGACGGGGCGAGCCCGGGTGAGCTGGTGGCCCTCGACACGGAGGGGGAGCGCAGGCTCACGTCGTTCGCGACGGCGCGCGAGTGGATCCCGATGGAGGAGGTCGACGGCACGGCTCCGGACGGGTACCCGGTGCACGGCTGGCTGCTGCGGCCGGACGGGCCCGGCCCGCACCCCGTGCTGCTGATGATCCACGGGGGGCCGTTCAGCCAGTACGGGTGGCGGGTCTTCGACGAGGCGCAGGTGTACGCCGAGTCGGGGTACGCGGTCGTCATGGGCAATCCGCGCGGGTCCTCCGGATACGGCGAGGCGCACGGCAGGGCGGTCCGCGGTGACGTGGGCCGGGTCAGCGCCGCCGACCTGCTGGCCCTGCTCGATGAGGCGCTCAAGCGCGACGGGCTGGACCCCGAGCGGGTGGGGGTGCTGGGCGGCTCGCACGGCGGGTACATGGCCACCTGGCTGGCGGCCGAGCACGGCGACCGGTTCCGCGCGGCGATCAGCGAGCGGGCGGTCAACGCGATCGACAGCCACTACGGCAGCAGCGACATCGGGTGGGAGTTCGCCGAGCAGCTGTACGGGGACCCGTCGACGTGGGCCGACCAGAGCCCTCTGGAGCGGGCGCACAAGATCGGCATCCCGATGCTGATCATCCACTCGGAGGAGGACTGGCGGTGCCCGGTCGAGCAGGCCCAGCGCCTGTTCGTGGCCCTGCGGTCGCGCCGGGCGGAGGTGGAGATGCTGCTGTTCCCGGGCGAGGGCCACGAAATGTCGAGAAGCGGACTGCCCAGCCACCGGGTGGCGAGGTTCGAGGCGATCCTGGACTGGTGGAAACGCCACCTGTGAAGGGCGGAGGTCGGTAGCGCGTCCGTAGCCGATGTTGGCCCGGTGCGGGGCCGCCAACGTCCAATGGGGGATGCCGGGCGGTTGCGCGCCCGCCTGCGCGTCTCACCGAGGCGCTCCGAGTGGACACGAAAATCGGGCATTCTGCCTCTATAGACGGTTCTGGTTTCGCGGTCTCCATCGCCCGGAGGTGTCGACGGACGTCGCGGGGTGCGCTTCCCGGCCCCGAACCGCACCTAACGCGGAGTATTCACCCAGGTCACAGTCCTGCCGGGGGTCGTGGTGCGGGCCCGGCGGCCGCCACGGATGCGGAAGACCGCGAACCCCGGTGCCGCGCCGCCCGTCCGGACCGCGATGAGGCCGCCGTACGGCCGACGGGGCCGGGCAACCGCCCTAGACGTTGCCGCTGATCGACCTTCCGCACACCTGGTGGCCGTCAGCGCTGTGGGAAGCTGAGCGGCCCTTTGCCGTCGTCGCCTCCCAGCTCGCACCGCGGCGGTCTGCAGCCCGGCCGGGACCCGTGAGCGGGGGGCCGCCTGTGGCGTCGCCGCCTTTGGCGTCGCCGCCTTTGGCCTTGCACCGCGCTGACCCGCCGCCCGGCCGGGGTCGGTGAGTGGGCACCTGTTGTTCCTGTCGCCGCCGGTTACGGTGGCCACGTACACGCCTGCCGTCCGACGGCGCTCCAGGTTGGGCCGCTGCCCTCTTCGGTGGCCGACGGCGCTGCCGGTTGGGCCGCTGCCTACTTGTCGTTGCTGCGCTCCCGCTTCGCGCTCCGGTGGCCCGCTGGACGGTCGGTAGGGTCGGGGAACCGCCCGGTTCACGGTGCCGTCGCTGTTCGCAGCGCCCCCGCACGCCCGCGGCCCGACAGCGCTGCGGGATAAGGAGCGGGCCTTCGTCGCCACCGCCCTCCCGGCTCGCACCCCGGTGGCCCGTTGCCCGGCCGGGGCGCGTGAGCAGGGCATCTGCTGGGCCATCGCTGCCCTCTTCGGTGACCGCCCGCACGCCCGGCGGCCGACGGCGCTCCCCGAAGGGCCGCTGACCTGTATCAGGGCCCCACCTCCGACCGGGAGGCACGTCAGGCTGCGTCGGGCCGACGACAGCGCTCAGCCGCCGCCCGTGTGCCCGCCCCGTTGGACCCTCGCGACCAGGTCATCGGTCAGTGTCCCGAAGCCGGTCGCCGACCACACGCTCTCCTCGGCGGGGACGTCGTAGTACGGCACGGTCCGGCCCTCGTGCTCCACCAGCAGAGGGTCGGGCCGCATCCGGGTGCGCACCGACTTCGCACACGCCTTGCACAGGGGCACGCGCACGGTCCGGTCGCTCCCCAGCTCGCGCCAGTCGGTGTCGGCGGTCGACGTGCCGTGCAGCGGGTTGGCGTAGCAGTGGCGCCGTTCGCGCCCCCGGCCGCCGCTCCCCGCGCGCGCCAAGGCGTCCTCGGCCTTGTCCAACAGGACGAGGACCCCCGCCAGGTCGGCGAGCCCCGCATCGCCCTCGGGCGCCGAGTCCAGCACCGAACGGGCCGCCGCGTGCGCGTCCAGGGCCGTCGCCATCGCCGCGGCCGCGGCCTCCCCCGCCCCGGCCTCCTGGGCGCTGATCCGCTCGCCGACCTCGATGAGCTCGCGCTCGGCGCGCTCCTGGAGGACGTCGCGGCGGGCCTGGTCCACATTGTCGAAGGCGGTATGCCGCGGAGGCTCGGGCAGGCGCCGGGGGCGGTACCACAGATAGGCGCCGCCGACCGCGGCCAGGAGCAGCACCGCCGCCCCGGCCGCCCACGGCCACACTCCGGGGGCGTTCCCGGGCGCCGACTCCGCTGTCCCGGCAGAGCCGTCCTCGGTGTCCCCGGAGGACCCCGGGCCCGAGTCGGCACCCTCAGCGTCCTCGGCAGCCTCAGCGGCCTCCTTCTGCTCGGTGTACGCGGCCTCGGGGTCGTCCGCCAGGGCGAACTCCACGGCCTTCTCCGCCTGCTCGGCCATGGGCGCCGAGAAGTCGGTCGCGTAGGACGTCGCCAGCGCGCTGTGGAACGCGCGGCTCTCCTCGCTCTCCGCGGCCCCCGGCGGCGGATAGTCGACGCCGTCGGGCGCGCCGCCGTCGATGATGAGGAAGTGCCCCGGCTCCCCCATGCGGTCGTGCACAGCGGCGGCCAAGGCCTCTGAGTCGCCGCCCCACTGGTCCCCCTCCACGAGCGGCACCACGACGACCCACAGCGGCACCCCGCTGTCCTCGATGTCCGCCTCCATCCCGCTGCGGACCTCCTGCGGGATCGCGCTCTCGTATGAGGGGTCCACGTAGACGGGAGACTCCTCCAGCGCGGCGGCGATGGTCTGGGCCGGGCTNGCGGGGCCCGCCCCCTCCCCGCCGGTACCGGCGGCAGCGGCAGCGGCAGCGCCGGCACCGGCGGTGGACACCGCTCCCAGCGCGACCACGCAGGCGGCGAGCGAGGCGAGCGGGGCGGCCCCGGTCTCAACGCGCACGGGCTTCCTCCTCCAGGGGCTCGTCGGGGATGTGTTGGGCGCCGTACTCACGGCGGACCCAGACGCGGTCCAGGGTCAGGTGCGAGACGCGTCCCCCGCCCGGGCCGACGCGCACCCGCAGGGGGAACCGGCGGGAGTCCTTCCGGTCCAGGCAGTCGCGGCACATGGCGAGCGTCTCCTTGCCGCCCTTGGCCTTCCGGCCGGTCTTCCTGTCGGCCTTCTTCCCGGCGCTCTTCCCGGCGCCGGACTCGCCCCCGGGCTTGCGCCCGAGCTCGGTGCGGCCGTGCCCGGCCGACGGCCCGTGGAGGGGGTTGACCATGCACACGGGCCGTTTCGCCGCGTCCGCGGTGTCCGGGTCGAGTCTGCCTGCGGCACGCCGGGCCAGGACGACGGCGCCGACCAGGTCCAGCTCGTCGGCGCGCTCGTCGCGCAGCGCCCGCAGCGCAATGTCGGCCTCGCGCGTGGCCTCGGCGATCTCGGGGCCGTCCGAGGCGGGCGCTTCCAGGGCCCGGAGCGCGCGCCGGACCTCGCGGTCGGCCATGGGCCGAAGGCGCCTGCCGGGCCCCGCGGCCCGCATCCGCACCCACCACAGCGTCCCGCGCCCCAGGAGGGCGACGGTGAAGTACAGCAGGACCCCGACGATGGGCCCGATCACCAGCAGGCCGGGGAAGAAGCCCTCGGCGACGAAGGCGGCGGCGCGCGAGGGCGGGGCGTCGTCGCCGTACTCGTCCTTGTACTGCAGGGCCTCGACGGCGGAGGGGATGGTCTCGCCTGCCTGCGGGTCGGGGGCCGCGCTCTCCGCCACCTCCAGCGCCGGCTCGAGCCGGTCGGCGACGACCACGTTGTCGGGGAGATCGGCGTAGGCGAGGTCCCTCAGTTCGGACTGCGCCTCGTAGGGCAGGTCGACCCCGCGCGTGGCGAACTCCAGGCCGCCCGTGCCCAGGTCGGTAACGACGTAGAGGCCGTCCTCGCCGACCGTCTCGGCCAGGGCGTGCACGAGTACGTCCGGGTCTCCCTCGGACTCGTCGGAGGGGACGGACATGACGCCCGCCATGTACACGGGCACGGGCGCGTCGTCCGCCCGTTCCCGCAGGCCCTCAAGGTCCCCGCGCTCACCGGACCAGATCGGGTCGACGGGGATGCGCCCGTCCGCCATCCCCTCGGCGACCCGGTCCACACGCTCGGTGGCGGCGACGTACGGGGGCTCGGACAGGGCCTCTTCAGGGCTCACCTCCGCCCGGGCCGAGCCGCCTCCCTCCTGGGCGCCCGCGCTCCGCTCCTGCGCACCGGGTCCCTCGGTGGAGTCCTCCGGGTTCCAGGCGGCGTATCCCACCGCCGCCCCGAGCACGAGCACCGCCCCCGCCGCGCAGGCGAGGCCGGGCCCCCAGAGCGGCATCCGCAGCCCGTTGTGCCTCAGGTGGCCGGTGACGCCCGCCGCCACAAGGGCCCCGGCGACGGTCGCGGCCAGGAACCCCAGGTTGCCCAGGCCGGTCTCGTCGTCGGGCCGCATGTCGTCCAGGAACTCCGCGAAGGCCGAGTCGTCGTAGGAGTCGTCGTCGCCGGAGTCGGAGGCGCCGCCCTCACCGCCCGAGTCCGCGAAGTCCTCCATCGCCTCGTCGGCCTTGCGTTCGACCTCGGGGTCGAGCAGCGCGTCCACGAAGAGCTCGCTCACCCGGGCCGGTGAGGTGTCGTAATCCACCTCCTCGTCGCCGAGCAGGAGCGTCCGGGCGTCACGGAGGGGCAGGCGCACGCCGGGGGTGGCCGCCGTCGCCCGGATGCCCCCCTCGGTCACGGCGACGTACAGCCCCTCCTCCCCGACGCGGTCCCGGAGCGCGGCGACGAGGTCGTCGCCGTCGGCGCTCGCGACCGTCTGCGGCAGGACCAGGACGTAGAAGGGGGTGTCGGTCCGGGAGAACTCCGCGCGCACCTGCTCGGCGAGCGCGTCGGTGTCGTAGGCGCCCGCGAGCAGGTCGCTGACGACGACCGCCTCCCCCGCGGGCTCCTGGGCCAACCGCTCGGCCAGGTACGCGGCCGGGCTGGGCGGGTCGGC
>NZ_ANBH01000087.1 GCF_000341185.1 Nocardiopsis chromatogenes YIM 90109 | reverse complement strand
GCCGCGGCGGGGAGGCCCGCCGCCAGGGGCCGCAGGAACCGCCGGGGCCCGGATCGGCGTCGGGGGAGGTCACGCATGGGGACGAGGGTATCGGTGTTCCGGATCTCCCGGATTGCGCGGTCCCGGATTCGGCCCCTCGGATTGCTCGTCGGCCTCGGGAGGACCCGGGCGATCGGGAGGAAAGGCCCGGAATCCGCGCCTGCGGGGCCGTTCCTCCCGAGCCCCGACCTCCGGGTCCCCCGGGACCGGCGCCATCGGCCACAGGGCCGCCGGGACACGAGAAGGCCGCCGCCGTCTCCTGGACGGCGGCGGCCTTCACCTCCTGTCCCCGGGCGGGGTCGCCGGTTCCGGGGGACCGGCCCCGGCGAGAGGGCCGGAGGCCTGTGGTGCCCTGCGGGCGGGCTCGGAGCGCCCGCCCGAACGCGCCTTTCGGGCTACTTCGCGATGAGCTGGCGCAGCACGAACTGCAGGATGCCGCCGTTGCGGTAGTAGTCGGCCTCCCCGGGGGTGTCGATGCGCACCACGGCGTCGAACTCGACGCCGGTGTCGGTGGTCACCTTCACCGTGGCCGGGATGCGGCCCTCGTTGAGCTCGGTGACGCCGGAGATGGAGAAGGTCTCCTCACCGGTCAGGCCCAGCGAGTCGGCCGACCGGCCCTCGGGGAACTGCAGCGGCAGCACGCCCATGCCGATCAGGTTGGAGCGGTGGATGCGCTCGAACGACTCGGCGATGACGGCCTGCACGCCCAGCAGGCGGGTGCCCTTGGCGGCCCAGTCGCGCGAGGAGCCCGAACCGTACTCCTTGCCGCCCAGCACGACCAGCGGGGTGCCCTGCGCGGCGTAGTTCTGCGCGGCGTCGTAGATGAACGTCACCGGGGCGTCGGCGGCGTTCTCGGCCTGGGTGAAGTCGCGGGTGTAGCCGCCCTCGGTGCCCGGCGCGATCTGGTTGCGCAGGCGGATGTTGGCGAACGTGCCGCGGATCATCACCTCGTGGTTGCCGCGGCGCGACCCGTAGGAGTTGAAGTCCTTGCGCTGGACCCCGTTGGCCTCCAGGTACTGCGCGGCCGGGGTGCCCGGCTTGATGGCGCCGGCCGGGGAGATGTGGTCGGTGGTGACCGAGTCGCCCAGCTTGGCCAGCACGCGGGCGCCGGAGATGTCGCCGACCGGCTCCGGCGTGGTGCCCATGCCCTCGAAGTAGGGGGGCTTGCGCACGTAGGTGGAGGTGTCCTCCCACTCGAAGGTGCTGCCGGTCGGGGTGGGCAGGGAGCGCCACCGCTCGTCGCCGGCGAACACGTCGGAGTAGGCCGAGGTGTACATGTCCGAGGCGATCGCCGAGTCGATGACCTCCTGGATCTCCTCGGGCGCGGGCCAGAGCTCGCTGAGGTAGACCGGCTTGCCCTCGCTGTCGGTGCCCAGCGGCTCGGTGGTGATGTCCACGTCCATGGACCCGGCCAGCGCGTAGGCGACCACCAGCGGCGGGGAGGCCAGGTAGTTCATCTTGACGTCGGGGTTGATGCGGCCCTCGAAGTTGCGGTTGCCCGAGAGCACCGAGGTGACCGCCAGGTCCCCGTCCTGCACCGCCTTGGAGATCTCCTCGGGCAGCGGGCCGGAGTTGCCGATGCAGGTGGTGCAGCCGTAGCCGACCAGGTTGAACCCGAGCTTGTCGAGGTAGGGCGTCAGGCCCGAGCGCTCGAAGTAGTCGGTGACGACCTTGGAGCCGGGCGCCAGCGACGTCTTGACCCAGGGCTTGCGGTTCAGGCCGCGCTCCACCGCCTTCTTGGCCAGCAGGGCGGCGCCCAGCATGACCGAGGGGTTGGAGGTGTTGGTGCACGAGGTGATCGCGGCGATCACCACGGCGCCGTGGTCGACCTCGGTCTCGGTGCCGTCGGCCATGGTGACCTTGACCGGCTTGTGCGGGCGGCCGTTGGCCGCCTGCGCGGGGGCGTCGGAGGCCGGGAAGGACTCCTCGCCCGCCTCCTCGGTGGCGTCCTCGACGTAGTTCTTCACGTCGCGGCGCCAGGTGTGCTTGGCCTCCGACAGCGAGATGCGGTCCTGCGGGCGCTTGGGGCCGGCGATGGACGGCACGACGTCGCCCAGGTCCAGCTCCAGGTACTCGGAGAACTCCGGCTCGCTCTCCGGGTCCAGCCACAGCCCCTGCTCCTTGGCGTAGGCCTCGACCAGCGCGGTCTGGGCCTCGGGGCGGCCGGTGAGCCGCATGTAGCGGATGGTCTCGGCGTCGATCGGGAAGATCGCCGCGGTGGAGCCGAACTCCGGGCTCATGTTGCCGATGGTGGCGCGGTTGGCCAGCGGCACCGAGGCCACACCCTCGCCGTAGAACTCGACGAACTTGCCGACCACGCCGTGCTCGCGGAGCATCTCGGTGATGGTGAGCACCAGGTCGGTGGCGGTGGTGCCGGGGTTGAGCCGACCGGTGAGCTTGAAGCCGACCACGCGCGGGATGAGCATGGAGATCGGCTGGCCGAGCATGGCGGCCTCGGCCTCGATGCCGCCGACGCCCCACCCCAGGATGCCCAGGCCGTTCTGCATCGTGGTGTGGGAGTCGGTGCCCACGCAGGTGTCCGGGTAGGCCTGCCCGTTGCGGTTCATGGTGACGCGGGCCAGGTGCTCGATGTTGGCCTGGTGCACGATGCCGGTGCCGGGCGGGACGACCTTGAACTCGTCGAAGGCGGTCTGGCCCCAGCGCAGGAACTTGTAGCGCTCGCCGTTGCGCTGGTACTCGATCTCGACGTTGCGCTCGAAGGCGTCGGGCCGCCCGAACAGGTCGACGACGACGGAGTGGTCGATCACCAGCTCGGCCGGGGCCAGCGGGTTGATCTTGTCGGTGTCGCCGCCCATCTCCTTGACGGCCTCGCGCATGGTGGCGAGGTCGACGACGCAGGGCACGCCGGTGAAGTCCTGCATGATCACCCGGGCGGGGGTGAACTGGATCTCCTGGCTCGGCTTGGCCTTGGGGTCCCACTCGCCGAGCGCGCGGATGTGCTCTGCGGTGACGTTGGCCCCGTCCTCGGTGCGCAGAAGGTTCTCCAGGAGAACCTTCAGGCTGTAGGGGAGCCGCCCAGAGCCCTTGACGGCGTCCAGACGGTAGATCTCGTACGACTCGCCGCCGACACTGAGCGTGTCACGGCTGCCGAAGCTGTTCGCGGACACGGATTCTGCCTCCTGATCTCGCCACTTTCTCCCGCCCATCCTCCCGCACGGGAGGGCCGGGAGATCACTGAGGCCGCCCTCGGTTCCGCGCCCCTGGTGCGGAGGCGTATTCGCCTTGGGCCCCTCCGAGAAACACCGTCCCACCGGCGCCGACGCCCCGGCACGCGCCCCCGCCGACGGGCGCGGGCCCCGTGCGCCGCCGCGGCCGCGCGCGCCGTCGGGCGATGAGGCGCGCACGCCGTGCGACGGTTATCTCGACATCAAGGTATCGAACGGTTATCTCGATATCAAGTTACCTGGGCGGGGCGCGGCCCTCCCGCACCGGCCCGCCCGGAAGGCGGGCCCGGAAGGCGGGCCCGCGGCGCGCCGGGCACGCCGCGCCCCGTCCCCTCACGCCACCTGAGGGGCGACCTTCTCGGCCACCAGCTCCAGGTGGTCCAGGTCGGACAGGTCCAGGACCTGAAGGTACATCCGCTCGGCGCCGATCCCGGCGAACCCGCCGAGCTTGTCGACGACTTCCTCCGGGGTCCCGGCCAACCCGTTGGCCTTCAGCTCCTCCACGTCCCGCCCGATCGCCTCGGCGCGCCGCGCCACCTCGGCGTCGTCCCGGCCGCAGCACAGCACCTGCGCCGCGGAGTAGACCATCGGCGCGGTGCGCCCGGAGGCCGCGACCGCGTCCCGGGTGCGCCCGAACGCCGCCGCCGTGTCCTCCACCGAGTTGAACGGCACGTTGTACTCGTCGGCGTGCGCCGCCGCCAGGCGCGGCGTGCGCTTGGGGCCGGTGCCGCCGATCAGCACCGGCGGGCGCGGGGCCTGCATCGGCTTGGGCAGCGCCGGGCCCTCGGTGAGCCGGTAGTGGCGCCCCTCATACCGGAAGGACTCCCCCGGCGGGGTGGACCACAGCCCGGTGATGACGTCCAGCTGCTCCTCGTACCGGTCGAAGCGCTCGCGCGCCGACGCCGGGAAGGGGATGCCGTAGGCCGAGTGCTCGGCCTCGTACCACCCGGCGCCGAAACCGAACTCGACCCGGCCGCCGCTCATCCGGTCCACCTGCGCCACGCTGATCGCCAGCGGGCCGGGGTGGCGGAACGTCGCCGCCGTCATCAGCGTGCCCAGGCGGATCCGGGAGGTCTCCCGGGCCAGTCCGGCCAGGGTGATCCAGGCGTCGGTGGGGCCGGGCAGGCCGTCCACGTCGCCCATCTTCAGGTAATGGTCGGAACGGAAAAAAGCGTCGAACCGAAGCTCCTCGGCCGCCTTGGCGACCGTCAGCAGGGTGTCGTAGGAGGCGCCCTGCTGCGGCTCGGTAAAGATCCTCAAGCGCATACGCCCCATTGTTCCCCCCTTGCGGCGCCCTGGGTAACGCGCCGCGCGCCCCACACGGTTGTCACCGGCCGTTCCCCTGGCCGTACCCGGCCAATCGCCCGTCCCCGGCGAACCGCCCGCAGAGCCCCGCGCGATGACCGCTCCGAAGCATCCCTCTACCCGGCCGGGAGCACACCTAAGGCCGTCAACCGATCCACCGTGCTCGCCGCCGCCGACGGGGCCGCCGTCTCCGCCGCCGTGACGAGTGCGGCCCTGCCCCCTTCGGCGGCGCGTTCGCCGACGGATCAGGAAGAGGCGACAGCGGCGAATGCACGGGCCGCACCCGCACGGTTCCCGCCGCCGAGGCCGGGGACCACCTTGAGGAGCGGGGCCTCACCCCCCGCGGACGGCCCACTCGACGGCGACACGGTCGGCCGCGATCCCGACCGCGTCGGCGACCGCCCCTACGACATGGACCCCGCCCGGTACGACGGGTTCGACGCCGAGTACGACGACGAAGGCGGTGAACTCCCCGAGGACGTCGGCGCACCCGAGGACTACGGCTCCACCCTGCGGGTGTGGCTCCACGACGAGGTGGAGATCGCCACCGACCTGTACGACGGCGCGGAGGAGACCTACACGGACTGGGACTCCGACATGGAGATCCGGATCGACCGCAGCGAGGCGTTCACCGACGCCTACTTCTCGGCCCTGGACCCGCCCAGGGACGACCGGTTCATGGAGCCCCCCGAGGAGCTGCCGGGCGGCGACGGCTACTACAGCGGCTCCGAGGCCGTGTTCGTCCCCGAACCCGGCGTCGCCGTCGTGGTGGCCCTGTGGCCGGAGGGCTACGCCGAGTGCGGCGACGAGGAGCCCCACGGCGGCCCCGAGGAGGTGCCGGACGCCGTCGAGGGCATCGAGAAGGCGGCCTGAGACGCCCGTGACCGGGGTACCCTCGCTACCCGCGCCGCGGAACCGTTCCGCCCCGCGGCCGCGATAGGACCACCGTGAAGCTGTTCAGACGCGCGAAGCACCCGCCCCCCTTCGACCCCGACGGGAGCGACGCCGCCCTGCTCGCGGCCGTCGCCGACGGGGCCACCGGAGCCCTGGAGGCCCTGCACCGCAGGCACGCCCCCTGGCTGCGGGCGCGGCTGCGCTACCGGTCCTCCGACCCGGACCTGGTCGACGCCGCCCTGCAGGAGACCTTCCTCGCCGTCTGGAAGAACGCCGGGTCCTTCACCGCGCGCACGGCCGACGGGGACGCGGCCGCCTGGTTCTGGACCATCGCCATCCGCCAGCTCATCTCCCAGCTCCGGCGGCGGGCCAACCAGTGGATCGCCGACACCGACCCCGCCCCCTACGAGACCATCGGCGACGCTTCGGCGGAGGACCTGGTGCTCACCCGGGTCGAGCACGGCCCCCTCGGCCAGGCGCTCGACTCCCTCTCCCCCGAGCTGCGCACGGCCATACAGGCCACCGTGCTGGACGGGCTCACCGTCCGCGAGGCCGCCCAGCTCCTCGGCGTGCCCGAGGGGACCGTCAAGACCCGCGTCATGCGGGCCAAGGCCCGACTCCGGGAGCAGCTGGTATGACCTGGCACCTGACCCCGAGGCAACTGGAGGCCTACGCGCGCGGGAGCGCCGACGACGTTGCCGTCATGTCGGCCGAGGCGCACCTGGTGCACTGCCCCGCCTGCCGGTCCGCGCTGCCCGCCGACGAGGCCTGGCTCGCGGCGAGCTGGACCGACCTTCGCGACCTCGTCGACCGGCCCCGCCGCGGCCCGCTGGAGCGGCTGCTGAGCGCGGTGGGCGTGTCCGAGGACAAGGCGCGCCTGCTGGCCGCCACCCCGCGGCTGTACCGGGCCTGGCTGGCGGCCACCGTCGCCGTCCTGGTGTGCGCCCTGTTCGCGGCGCACACCGTGCGCGGCGGCGCCCTGCTGTTCCTGTACCTGGCGCCGGTGCTGCCACTTGCGGGGGTCGCCCTGGCCTACGGGCGCCGCGTCGACCCGGCGCACGCCTTCACCTCCACCACCCCCATGGGCGGCCAGCGGCTGCTGTTCCTGCGCTCGCTCGCGGTGCTGGTCCCGGCGGTGGCCCTGTGCGCGGGCGCGGCGCTGCTGCTGCCCTCCTTCGGCCCGGCCTGGGCGCCCGCCTCCTGGCTGCTGCCCTCGCTCACCCTGGTGGCGGCGTCGCTGGCGCTGACCCGGTGGATCCCGCTGAGCGCCTCCAGCGCCCTGCTGGCCGGGGGCTGGATGGCCGCGCTCGCCGGGGCCGAGCTGGTGCGCACCTGGAACACGGTGCACCTGTTCGGTCCCCCGGCCCAGCTGTTCTGGGCGGTCGCCCTGGCCGCGCTGCTTGCCGCCCACCCCCTGCTGCGGACGGTGCGCGCATGACCGCGGCGACCGGAGACCGCCCGGGCGCCGAGGCCCGGGGCGCCGCCGGCGCCGGCGGTGGCGGTGGCACCGGCACCGGCACCGGCAGCCTGGTGAGCGCGCGCGGCCTGACCAAGCGCTTCGGGCTGCGCAGCGCCCTGGCAGGCATCGACCTGGACATCGGCCCCGGCGTGACCGGGCTGCTGGGCCGCAACGGTGCGGGCAAGACCACCCTGCTGCGCTGCCTGGCCACCGACCTGGACCCCGGCGGCGGCGACCTGGAGGTGCTGGGCTCCTCCCCGCTGACCGCATCGGGGCGCACCCGCATCCGGCGCGGTATCGGGCACCTGCCGCAGAACCCCGCGCTGTACCCGCACTTCACCGCCTTCTCCCTGGTCGACTACATCGCGGTGCTCAAGGAGCTGGGAGGGCGCCGGGCCCGGCACGACGAGGTGCGCCGGGTGCTGGACGCGGTGGGCCTGTACGACCGGCGGCACAGCCGGGTGCGGCGCCTGTCCGGGGGCATGCGCCAGCGCCTGGCGCTGGCCTGCGCCCTGCTGGGCGAGCCCCGGCTGCTGCTGCTCGACGAGCCCACCATCGGGCTCGACCCCGAACAGCGCATCCGCTTCCGCGACCTGGTCTCGGAGTTCACCCATGACCGCGGCGCCGTGCTGTCCACCCACCAGATCGAGGACGTGGGGGCGCTGTGCTCCCGCGTGCTGGTGCTGGACGCCGGGCGGCTGGTCTTCGACGGCTCGCCCGGCGAGCTGGCCGGGCACGCGCGCGGCCGGGTCTGGTCCGCGGCCAAGCGGCCCCGGGACGCGGCCACCGCCTGGCGCGGGCCGGACGGGCGGTACCGGGTGCTCACCCCCGAGGCGGCCGACCCGCCCGCGGACGCGGGCGAGGCCCACCCGGTCGAACCCACCCTGGAGGACGGCTACCTGCTGTTCACCACGGAGCGCGGGTGAGGGCCCGGGCGTTCGCCGCGCTCGCGCGGCTGGAGTTCTGGCGGATGCTGCGCAACCCGCTGCTCCTGGTCGCCGTGGCCTACGGCGCCTGGGAACAGTGGTCGAACCAGGCCACCGCGGTCATGATGGACTGGGGCGGGGTCGTCGACAGCATGATCAACAACGCCCCGTACGCGGCGGCGGGGGCGTTCGTGGCCGCCTTCTTCCCCGGTTCGCGGGAGCGGCGCTTCGGGGCCGACTTGGCGCTGCCGCTCTCCGCCCGGCTGCGGCTGGCCGCGCTGCTGGCGGCGGCGGTGGCCGTGGGGGCGCTCGCCCTGGTGCCGACCGGGGTCCTGGCGATGCGGCCCTGGTCGGGGACGGAGATCGCCGGGGTGCTCGCCCCCTTGGCGCTGGTTATCCCTTCGGGGGTGGGCGCCGCCGCCGCCGCGGGCGGCGTGGCGCTGGGGATGTGGTGCCCCTCGTGGGCGCTGCCCGCGCTGCTCGTCACCGCCGTACCGGTCTACCGCCTGGTCTGGACACTGGCGATCGACCTGCCCCCCGTCCCCGGCCGGAGCATGGTCGAGGGGGTGTTCCTGTTCGCCTGGGAGATGCTGATGCCCACCGGCTCCTACTCGCCGGGCATCTGGAGCATGGTCCCCGGGCACCTGGGCTTCCTGGCGCTGCTGACCGCCATCGGGTGCGGCCTGGCGCTGATCCGTGCCGAGCGGCGGCGCGGCCGCGTGCGCCTGGCCGCCGCGGCGTCGACCGCGGTCTTCGCCGCGGCGGCGGTGGGCACCTACGCCCAGATCGAGCGGATGGAGACCCGCGTGCGCGACACCCTGCTGGAGGGCGAGTGGACGGCCGCGATCGGGCCGGTGCCCGACCGGGTGTGCGAGGAGCTGATCCTGGAGTACTGCGGGTACGAGACCTACGAGTCCTGGTTCCCCATCTGGCAGCGGGCCGGTGAGCCGGTGGCCGCCGCGGTGCCCGAGCGCGCACGGGAGGGCCTGCCGACCGTTCAGCAGAGCACGTACGCCGGTGAGGGACCGATCGTCAACGAGTCGGGACAGCTCCGGGACGGGGTGGTGTACACGGACCCGGCGTGGACCACGACCGGCGACCGGTCCCGTGCCCGGCTGGCCAACTCCATCGCCCTGGCCGCGGTGGGCGCCCCGGAGAGCCTGTCGCCGGAGCAGTGCACGCTGCACGGGCAGGCGCGCAACCCGGTGATGCTGTGGCTGATGGTGCAGGGCGCCGAGAACGAGAGGCAGGCGCTGCGGGACTACCTCCCGCTGGAGCTCGAACGCCCCCCGAGTTGGGACGTGGCGACCGCGCTGGGCATGCTGGACACCCCGGACGAGGAGGTCGCCGCGGTCCTCGACGAGCACTGGGAGGCGCTGGTCGACCCGGCCACCACCGTGGCGGAGGCGACCGCCCTGCTGGGCGTCGAGATCACCCAGCGGCACATGGCCGAGGCCACGGACATTCTCGAAACGCCCTGGTTCGCGACCGAGGAGAACGCGGTGGCCGACGAGGAGTGGCTCACGGTCGAGGGCGATCCCGGGATCGAACTGGAGGTCATGACGCTCGAACCGTGCTCGTGACGCCCCGGCGGCGAGGCCCGCCGGCCGGAGAGGGCACCCGGGAGGACGCGGCCCGAGGGGCGCACCCCGGCCGGAACGGCCGCGGGCGGAACGGACGGCCCTCCGGGCAGGAGCGGAACCGGTGCACGGCCTTCGTGCGCCCCGCTGCCCTGCGGAGGGCGCAGCGCGCGGTCGGCGCCGGGCCCCGGCCCCGCAACCGCCTCAGCGGGTGCGGGGCCGCCCGCGCCTCACGCGGTCCGGTCCCCGTCCGGGCCCAGCAGCTCGTCGAGCGCCGCCACCGTCGCCGCGCTGCTCAGGAACACCAGCTCGTCCCCCGCGCGCAGCTCCGTCGTCGGCGACGGCGGGACCACCGCCCCCGCGCGCACGACCGCCACCAGGACGATGCCCTCGGGCAGGCGCGGCATCAGGGCGCCCGCCTGCCCACCGACGAACGCCGACCCCTCCTCCAGGGTGAGTTCCAGCAGGTCCGTCTCGCCCGACGCCTGGGAGAACGCCTCCGCCCCGTCCGGGTCTCCGCCGTCCGCCCCGGGGCCGTCCGGGGTCCCCTCCAGGAGCGACACCATCAGCCGCGGCGTGGACACCGCGGCGTCCACGCCCCAGGCGTCGGTGAACAGCCACTCGTCCCGCGGGTCGTTCACCCGGGCGATCACCCGCGGGACCCCGAACTCGGTCTTGGCCAGCAGCGAGAACACCAGGTTCACCTTGTCGTCGCCACTGGCGGCGACAGCGGCGTCGAACTCGTCCAGCCGCGCGCTGTCCAGCGACGCCAGCTCGCACGCGTCGGCCAGCAGCCACTCGGCGCCCGGCAGGTCGTCCACGTCGATGGCCCGGGCGCTGCGGTCGATGAGCAGCACCTCGTGGCCCCCCGCGCACATCTCGGCGGCGATGGAGCGCCCCACTGCGCCCGCGCCCGCGATCGCGATCCGCATCCTCAGGACTCCTCTCCCGACAGGCGCTCCTGCACCGACTCCAGGTCACCCACCCGCGCCAGCACGTGCAGCACGTCCCCGGCCCCGAGCGTCTCGTCGCCGCGGGGCAGCACCAACTCCCCGCCCCGCACCAGGTAGGCCACGCGCAGGGGCAGGGCCGACTCCAGCTGCTCCACCCGCTTGCCGTACCAGGACCGGGGCAGCGGGGCCTCGGTCATGGCCAGCGTGCCCGACGGGTCGCGCCACAGCGGCCCCAGGTCCAGGCCGTCGGAGCCGGGCACCAGCCGCCGCAGCACCGTCTCGGCCGTCCAGTGCACGGTGCCCACCGTGGGGATGCCCAGCCGCTGGTACACCTGCGCGCGGCGGGGGTCGTAGATGCGCGCCACCACGTGCCGCACGCCGAAGGTCTCCAAGGCCACGCGCGCGGCGATGATGTTGGAGTTGTCACCGCTGCTGACCGCGGCGAACGCCGAGGCGTCCTCGATGCCGGCCTTCACCAGCACCTCGCGGTCGTGGCCCAGGCCCTCCACGGCCGCGCCCGCCGTGCCGGGGCGCAACCGCCGGAAGGCCTCGGGGTCGCGGTCGATCACGGCGACCGTGTGGCCCATGTCCTCCAGCGTGTGGGCGAGGGTGGACCCCACCCGCCCGCATCCCAGAATCACGATGTGCATGCCGGTGCCCTCTCCTGGCCTCGGTCCGGACGGGACTCAGGCGACGCTACACCCGCGCGGCCCGCGGTCTCGCGCGGCGCGCTCCCTGCGCCCGGTCGGCTAGAGTTGCCGCAGATGGGCGGTGGCTCCGAACCGGTCACCCACGAGATGCCCGTGCGATCCCCGCTCCCCGGAGGTGCCCTGACCGTGCCCGTTTCCGAAACCCGCAGCCGCGTCGGCTCCCGCATCCGCGTGCGCCTGGACGGCGGCGTCGCCCACGGCGGGTGGTGCGTGGGCCGCCACGACGAGCTGGTGGTCTTCGTACGGCACGCGCTTCCCGGCGAGTTCGTGGTCGCCCGGGTCACCGAGGAGACCAAGCGCTTCCTGCGCGCCGAGGCGGTCGAGGTGCTGGAGGCCTCGCCGGACCGGGTGGAGGCGCCCTGCCCCTACGCCGGGCCGGGGCTGTGCGGCGGGTGCGACTGGCAGCACGCCTCGCTGGAGGCTCAGCGCCGCCTGAAGGGGCAGGTGGTCTCCGACCAGCTGCGCCGCATCGCCGGGATCGAGCGCGAGGTCACCGTGGAAGAGCTGCCCGGCGCGCCGGACGGCCTGGGCTGGCGCACCCGCGTGCGCTACGCGGTCGACGAGCAGGGCCGCGCGGGGCTGCGCCGCCACCGCTCCCACGACATCGAGCCGATCGACAGCTGCCGCATCGCCCACCCCGAGGTGGAGGCGCTGGGCGTGACCCGGCTGCCCTGGCCCGGGGTGTCCGAGGTGGAGGCGGTGGCCTCCAGCGGCGGCAACCGCGCCGTGATCGCGGCCCCGCGCGCCTCCCGCCTGCCCGAACTGCCCCGGCCCGAGGCGTCGGCGGCGGTGCTGCGCCGCCTCAAGGGCGGCCGCACCCAGGCGGTGCGCGGCAAGAAGGGTCTGCGCGAGGAGGCGGCCGGGCGCCAGTGGCGGGTGTCGGCGGGCGGCTTCTGGCAGGTGCACCCCGCGGCCGCCGACGCGCTGGTGGAGGCCGTGCTGGAGGCCCTGGACCCCCAGGAGGGGCAGACCGCGCTCGACCTGTACTGCGGCGCGGGGCTGTTCGCCGGGGCACTGGGCGAGGCGGTCGGCCTGGAGGGGCGCGTGCTCGGCGTCGAGGGCGGCCGCGAGGCGGTCCGGGACGCCCAGTACAACCTTCAGGACCTGCCGCACGTGCGCATCGAGGGCGGCGACGTCGAGGGCCACCTGCGCGAGTGGGCCGACCTGCGCGCCGACATCGCGGTCCTGGACCCGCCCCGCGCGGGCGCCGGGCGCGACGTGGTGCAGACGCTGGCGTCCATGCGGCTAAAGCGCGTGGCGTACGTGTCCTGCGACCCGGCGACCCTGGCCCGGGACCTGGCGACGTTCGAGCAGAACGGCTTCGAGCTGACGGCCCTGCGTGCGTTCGACGCCTTCCCGATGACCCACCACGTGGAGTGCATGGCGGTACTGACCCGCAAGAGCAAGAAGTAGGGCCCCACCGCTCGCCTGGGGAGACACCGGGCGGACGGCCTGAGGGGCGGTCACGCCGACCGGGGAGGCCGACGGCGCGTCCGCCTCTTCAATTCCGGTCCCGGGTCGCCGAGTACCCCGGGAGGCACTCCACCCACACCGCGCCTACGACCGCCTGGCCCTCGTTCTTCAACGGCGTATGGAGGTCGTCTCCCCGCGTTCGGAATACGGAACCCGAACCCCGTGTCCCAAATCGGCTATGAGGGTTCTCATTAGGTCGATCAGGCCTCTCCCATTACGCACCATCACCCGGGCACGGCGGCCCAGCAGTCCGCCACCGGGCGACGGATCAGGCAAAGCGGGGACATGCAGCGCCGTGCGGCCCCATGGCCGGTACCACAGGGCCGCACGCCGGTGGGCACACGAGGGCCTCACTCCATCTTTCTAGTCAGAAGCCGGTCCCCGAGGAGTTCGCATCCGGTTCCCGGTCCACGCTGTACACCGGGCCATCCTCAATCCCGAGGACGTGCATCAACCCGCTGGTCGGAACCCGGTACCTCCCTCCGACACGGAGGACGGGACAAGGGAACTCGTCGTCGCGGACCAGTTGGTAGGCGGTTGTCCGGCCGATCCCGAGCGCTCGGGCCGCCGTCAGCAGGTCCACTACCACGGGCAGGTCGAACATCTCGGTGAAGCTGATTCCGCCCTCCGCGGGGTACTTCATGCTCGCCTCCCCCTGGGGGGAAACGGCCGGGGGCCCACCCGGCGTCCTGGCCGCCGCTTCTTACGGAGATTGTGGCGCATAGATCGCCTCCTCGTCCTGTCGTCAGTGCCGGTGTCGGTGTCGATGAAGGCAACATCGCAGAGGTACTCCAGGCGCCCTCGGAAGCACAGCGGGGCACGCAACCCGTCCGGGGCGTCCGGACGGTCGACCCACACGTCCAAGCCCTTCACATGCGGAGCACCAGCCTCCCCGTCGGACGCGGTAAGCGCGCGGTCCTGGGCGATGCTCTCGATCTGACTGGACGGGAGCTCCCGGTGGCCGTCGCGAGCGTAGTTCCACGCCCTGGTACGCGCCGCGCAGATCAGGGAGTGATCGGAGAGGCGGCTCGCGGCGTCCGGGGCCGCCAGTTCCTCCAGGAGGGCCAAGATCATCTCAGCCTCCACATCCGACCGATTGGCACGCAGACGGGCGCAGACGCGGTGGACCGTCCCGGTCAAGCGGGGCAGTGCCAGCCAGATCAGAAGGAGCTTCCCGGTGTCATGTGAGGTGTTGTCACTCAGCGCAGTTCGGAGCACCTCCTTCCAGACCGCGGCGGCGAACTGCGGGGCGGAGCCCTTCCCGTACAGCGCCGCGTGCGCCCCGGCAGCGGTAAGCACGACCTGCTCCGCCCTCTCGGCGTCCGTAGGAACGGTCAGGAGGACCGCGCTGTCGACCCAAGGGGCATGGAAGTGCCGCCTCACCGAGGCGAACACGCTGCTAGATCGCGGATGCATCAGGAAACATCCTCTCTGTGAGTTGAGAGTGCCGATGGTGTCGAGCTACTGGACGGGCGTGAATACCGGGGGTGATCACATCAACCCATATATCGGTGGAGCACAAACGCCTGCAGGTACCCCATTTGCCGCATACGTAGGCAGTGTTGGTCATGTCGACCGGGAAATGCCGTCTTCGGCCACGAGCATGTGACAGGTACGGGAATGCCTGAATCTCGCCGATCGGAGGCGTTCAAGGGGGCGAGGCGAGTGGGCGCCCGCCCGGGACGGGCGCCCACGAGCCGTTGAGCTCAGCCGGCCTCGGAAGGCGAGGCGGTCGACGGCTTGGTACGCGGGGCCGCCGACGTGGTGCCCTCGATCCGATCGGCCGCCCGTCGACGGACGCTCGGCGGCCACCCCGAGGACATGCGCTTACGACTGACCCGACGGTTTCGCTTACGGTGGTTCACAGGACCTGTGGTTCCTTCCAGATGGGTCGTTACATGTTTCCGCCGCAGTATTCTGCTTCTGCGAACGGCTGGTGCCATGGTGCCCGAGTCGAGAGCGACCTGCAGGGCGGAAACTGAGGGAAAACTGAGCCATGGACGCATGAAGGAGCAAGCGCATGTGAAACGGCGTACCGCAGCGCGGCTGAAGGCGGTGCCGTCGCGGGGCCGGATCTCTGCTTCCATCACGGAGAAAGGGAGGGCATTGGAGGGGGACGTGCTGGGCCCGGTCAGAGCCCAAGGGGACGGCGGCGGAAGGGTCTCCGAAGGTTCAAAGGCGGCCGCGCTGTTCGCACTCCTGGTGACATCACCGGACCGCCGGAGTACCAGGACGAAGATCGCCGAAGTCCTCTGGGAAGGCAATGAGAACGCAGGTCACCTGGTGGACCGTGCCGTCTCCGATCTGCGGAAGCAACTGGGCCGGGAGGTCGTGCCACAGGGCAGATCGGGTTACTGCACACTCCACCTGCCGGAGGGCAGTGTCGATCTGCTCCGCTTCCGCGACCGGGTCGCGAGAGCCGAAAAACTGGACCATCACAAGCGATTCGAACTACTCAGTGAGGCCCTGGACGAATGGGACGGCGACGAACCGCTACGCGGGCTGACCGGAAGCGGCTTCCATCTGCGTCGGGAGGAGTTGCGGGCCGAGTTGCTGGCCGCCGTGTATGACCGGATGGACGCCGCCTGGAGGTCCCGGAAGAGAACGTGGCTCCGCGACGAGACGGAGAAGTGGTTCAAGCGCGAGCCGAACCTGCCTCAGGTCTTCCGGTTCTACCTGCTCGCCCGCGCCGACTTACCTGAGGGCCGACGTGAACGGCTCATCGAGGAGTGGACGCAGCGCAACGGTAGCCCGGACGCCGACGTGCAGAGCGCCATCGACGTGGCCCGGGGAGCCACCTGCCGACCGGGCGGGATGTTCCTGCCCCCCGTGCCTGACCAGTTGCCCGGCGGCGGACGCAGGCCGCTCGGGCAGGACCGACTGATCCGCAGCCTCTTCGATGCTGTGTGCGAGGAACAGGACTCCGGCAACCTGGCACTGGTCCTCATCAGTGGCATGGCAGGGGTCGGGAAGAGCACGGTGGCCCACTATCTCGGCCGTCAGATGCGAGAGCGATTCCCCGACGGGGTGCTCTATAAGAACCTGAACGGATTCGCCGACGGAGATGAGGGGCCTGCCGACCCGGACCAAGTCCTGGACGGGTTCCTGGCTGCGTTACCGCCCTACTCCACGGTGACCGGACCGGAGAGCAAAAGCCACGCCCTGCGTTCTGCACTGGCTCACCGCTCGGTACTCATCGTCCTCGACGACGCGTTCGACGCTCAGCAGGTCTTGCCGCTACTCCCCGGAGACGGTACCTGCGCCGTGATCATCACCAGTCGCAACGATCTCTTGCGCCTTCAGTCCGAGAGAAAGGTGCTGTTCCGCAGGATGGAGCCACTGCAAGAGGCAGACGCCCTGGAGGTGCTGCAGGAAGAGGTATCGGCCAAAGACCGGGCGCACTACGCCCATGAGTTCAGAGAATTGGTTCGTCTCTGCGATCGTCTGCCGCTGGCCCTCACCGTGGTGGCCCAGCTTCTAAAGGGCGGTGCGCGCCCGCTGCGTACTATCCGCGCCCTGGTACGGGAGATGAAGGGGGAACGAGCGAAGCTGGATACGCTGCATCTGCCTGAGCACGAACTGTCGGTCCGTGCTGCGCTGAACTGCTCCGTGCGGGTGCTCAGTGACGAGGCCAAGCTGCTGCTGTGGCAGCTCACCGTCCACCCTGGGCCCACCGCCTCCTGGGAGGCCGTGATGGATCTTGGGAGGGCAGCGGGCGAAGGGGCGCGCACTGACCGTGCCCTAGTGGAACTCGTGGCGGCGAACCTGGTGGAGCTCAAGGGCGATCGATATGGGCTGCACGACCTGGTACGGGCCTTCGTCCGCCAGCACGTGCAGCCGGGGTCGGACGATGAGACGGCCAACATCAAGC
>NZ_ANBH01000086.1:19380-34200 GCF_000341185.1 Nocardiopsis chromatogenes YIM 90109 | reverse complement strand
GGGCCTTCCCCCCGCCAGCACGTGCAGCCGGGGTCGGACGATGAGACGGCCAACATCAAGCGGGCGACCATACGGCAGGTGCTGGAACACCAGCTGCATAATGTCCGCGCCTGCGACCGGGTGCTCGACCAGGAGCGCACTCTGCCCATCGGCGACCCAGACGGGGTCACGGTCACCGAGCCTGCGGAACCGGGGCAGGCGATGGCGTTCTTGGACGAAGAGTACGAAGCAATCCAGCGAGGCATCCGATTAGCCACGGATCAGCGCCTCGAAGGGTACGAATGGCTCCTCTCGATGGCTCTGGTCACCTATCAGTGGCACCGCCACCTCCTTCACGACGCGCTGACGAACCTCAAGGACGCCGCCGATGCAGCTGAGTCCATCGCTACCCCGGTCGATCGCGCCATGGTCCAGCGGATGCTGGCAGGGACACGATGGCGGCTCGGCCAGTACGACTTGACCGTGGGCTACCTGCGCCGGGCCGTCCTGCTCAGCGAGGAGGACCGCAGTGCGGCAGGCCGGTTGAGTCTGGCCCGGTCGCTCCACCGGCTCGGGATCACCCTGCGCAAGCAGGGCGACCGGACGAGTGCAGAGGAAGCGCTGTGCCAGGCTCTGGAATTGTGCAAAGCGGTGGCCGACCCGGTTGGAGAGGCCGCAGCCCTGAACGCCCTCGGCACACTCCACCTTGATCGGGGTGAGCACGATCAGGCACTCCTCCGGTGCACCGACGCCCTTGGTGTGCTGGGGTGCACGGCGGAGCGCAGCGGTCTGGCCGACGTGCTGTTCACCTTGGCCAAGGTACACGTGGCCTGCTCCGAGCGGGACGAGGCCGTCTCCCTGTACCGGCGGGCCTGCGACATCTACCGCGAACAGGAGAACTGGCCCAGCGAGCACAAGACACGGCGGCTCTTCGCGGACGTCCTGGTGTCCGTTGGCAAGACCGAAGAGGCGATACGGGAGCTGGAGAGAGTCATCGTGCTGCGTGAGCTGATGGGCCTCGAAGGCGTACCTGAGGTCCGGGACTTGTTGGAAGGATTGAGGTGACCCGCCCGGCCGACGACCGTCGGCTCACCGTTACAGCCGAGGCGGATGTGTGCGGTAGTACTCGGTCGGGTCGGGGCTTAGCGGCCTCGGCGGCCGCCGCGAGCCCAGCGGGGGCAAGTACGGGCGAAGCCAGTCGAACACCTCACCGACATCCGCCGGGCGCTCTTCCGCCTCCCACCGAACCATTTGCAGCGCAAGGTCCGCGAACTCCGGAGGGAGTTTGTCGAGGAGGTCGGTCGGCAGCACCGAACCGCCAGGTTCCGCCCGCTCCTCCAGTCCGCCATAGGGCAGCCGCATGACGGTCATCTCCAGCAGGATGCAGCCCAGCCCGAAGATGTCCGCCCGGCGTGTCAGACCTGAAGGGCATGCGTCGTACTGCTCGGGGGAGGCCCAGCCAAGCGTGCCTCGCTCACAGTCCGTCTCCTCGCCCTCCCGGGCCGCGTGGCCCATGTCAATAAGACGGAGACGGCCGTCCGGTTGCACGATGACGTTCTCAGGCTTGAGATCGCAGTGCACCAGGTTTCGGTCGTGCACTTCCCGTAGAATTTCACATAGCTGGCCGATTATGGACGCGACGGTCCCGGGATGCCTGACGGGCCTAGCCGCCAACAGCACATTCTGCAGTTGGTCCCCTTCGACGAACTCCATGACCAGGCACCGGCGTCTCCGGTAGCTCCCGGTCGCGATGATTTCAGGGATCGCCTCGATGCCCGTCAGCATCATCATGTGCGCTCCCTCTTCGAGTAGCATCCTGCCCGCCCAGGAGAAATTGCTCTCCGGCCCGAGATCACGGGGCTTCTGGAGCTTCACCGCCTTCTTCTCCCCGCTCCTGCGGTCACGGCCGAGGAAGAGGTCGCCCTGGCCGCCGCCGCCGACCATGTCCAGCACTTCATAGCGCTCCTCCACATCGCCGATCTCCTCGATCTCCTTCATGACCGCCCTTCTGTCCTCCGTAGAGAAGTGGAGCAGAATATGTCCCAGCCGTGGCTGCCACCCGAAGGGGTGACCCGCGCCTCCGAGATCATCACGGTATCCGCCGGGATGTTCAAGGGAGGAGAATTCCGATGCCCTGCCGCCGACGCGCTCAAGGCCCGCGGCTACCGCACCTCCGCTCCGGTACGGCGCCGCCGCGAGCGGTTGGAGCACTTTGCCCTCGGCCCCTTTATGGCCGCCTGCGACGCCCGCAGCCGCCCCTCCGGCACCCCGCCCCGGATATCGGACGCAACCGTGCATGACGGCCTGAGGACATGGTCCGACCATGGTCTGAAGGCGTACGAAGCGGCTTTCCCCGCCGACCCGGACCGTCCTCTGCGCGAGGTCCCCGAGCCGTGGACCTACCGCTACCGTCCCCCTGGCCCCGACTCGCGGAACGCCCGGGAGTACCGCTTCACCGTGTGGGGTCGCTGCCTGGCCTCCGCCGACGGCGCCTACCGTGAACTCCGATTGCCCGTGCACCGCCTGAACGGGGACCTCCCGCCCGACGGATTCACCGCCGCTGTCTGCCTGGTGCTGGCCGAGGGCACTCCTGGGCCGCCACCGGAGCACGTACGGATCGTGGAGTTCGCACTGCTCGACGGCCGTACGCGGGAGCTCTTCACCGGCAGCCGGGAACAGGCGCTCGCCCGGTACCGCGAGCACGGCCCCGACGCTCTGGCCGACGTACTGGACGGACAGGAATACCGTCCCGGTTCCGCCTGCGGCGGATGCCCCTACCTGTCGGTATGCCCGGCCCTGCGCACGGCGTCCGGGCTCCTGGGCATCGAGGCGCCGGACCGGCCCCGCCGCACCTGGTCGGTCACCAACGGACGCAACTACCGGTCCTGCCCGGCCCGTGACCACATGCGCCGACTGCGCCTGCCCACGGCAGACTCCGTCGAGCGCGGGGTGACGGCCGAGCGTGGCCGGGCCCTCCATGCCTACCTCGCCAACCGGCACGGCCGCGGATCACCTCGGCCGTGCCCGGTCGAGGTTTCCGAGGAGTGGGTGCCGGACGGATTCGACCTCCCTGAGCGCGAACGCACGCTCGGTGCGCTCCTGCTGCGACGGCACGCCGCGGTCTGCCCGCTGCGGTGCGTCGGGGACGCGAGCGATGTGAGGACCGAACCCCGCGTCGTGCGGCACGACACCGCCGCCAATGTGGTGGTGATCGCCGCACCCGACCTACTGTACCGGGACGTCGGCTCATGGGTATGGCGCGAGACCAAGACCTCCGCAACCGACCGGCGGTCCAACCGCCCCTTGCTGGAGCTCTACCCCCAATTGGCTCTGGCGGTCGTGCTGATCGCCCGTGGTGACCTGGGAGGCACCCCGCCCCGTGCCCGGATCGAGCTGGAGGTGCTGCGCCCCAGCGGTGCCGACCTGGAGACCATCGACCCCTTCGACGGCGCCAACCGGACCGCGGCTGAGGATGTCGTACGGGCGATGGTGGCCGACTGGCACAAAGACGACCTCTACGCGGCTGCGCCCGGACGCGCCTGCGAACGGTGCGAAGTGACCCACTGGTGCTCAGCGTCGCCCGCCGCCGGGACCGCGGCATGAGGGCGCAGGCGAGACGCCGGGCCGGTTTGCCGGTCACCGGAGAGGAACCCGAGGACGTAGGTAGCGAACTCTTCCGCGAGCTCGCCCGCATGGTGACGACCCTAGCCGAGATCCAGGGACTCCGCTCGTTCACTCTGCCCTATCCCGATCTCGCGCAGCGTGCACTGGACCGCACGGTGATGCACTGCATTGACGTCGGGCGAACACCGCCGAGGAGCCTTCCCGAGCTGTGGGAGTGGTGCCGGACCAAGCCGGCGGGCGATCCGCTCTTCGCAGTTCCCGCCTCCCTGGTCACCTCGGATGCGACGCTGGTCCACCCGGGTGGCCGGATGCCGACCCGGTCGTGCCTCGAACTCGCCTCGCACGGGGTGGGCGGAGGCGTGGCAGCGCATGCACGCGCGCTTCTGGACGACTTGGAGGCGCGGTGTGGAACGGGTGAGCGCTACCGGCGGTGCCGCAGGTTCCTGGCCCGCCACCCGGTGGTCCACCAACAGGACCGATTCGGGTCCGGCTGGAACAGGGACGTCTGGAGCCGGGTCAAGGACCTCTACGGGGAATTTCCCGAACACCTGCTCGCCGGCGGCCGCTTCCTCCGCTGCCCCTCGTGCGAGCTCCCCGCGCTGCCTCGGGACGGGACCACGCCTGTATCAGGGCCGTCCTCCACTAACGAGGTCATCTGGTGCGAGGGGGAGAACTGCCCACGCGACGCCCCTCCGGAGCTGATCCGCGACCCGGAGCAGGCATTGATCCTGCACCGATCACTACGGATGTTCCTCGCGCTCCCACACCGGACCGAGGAGGCCGTTGAGGACGTACTGGATCGCGCCGGGGTCGGCCGAGAGCCTTTGCCGCAGTGCCTATCCGCCTACCGGTTGACGGGCACCGGTACCAGGATCGTGGACATTCAGGTGCACGACCGCCTTCAGCCCGCCCTCCTTGCCGCACATGTCGCTCACGGCACGCCTCTGGCGGATCTCACCCTCGTTGTGGTCCCTGGCCAGCTCGCCGGGAGAGATGACTACCGGGAGGCCTTCACCGAGGCCCTTCCCCCGCTCATCCGGGGCCGACTGGTGCTCACGACACCCGTGGACCTTGTTCCCGCCCTGAACTGCCCCCAGAGAGAGGAGAAGGACGATGCGTAGTATCAGCCCGCCGCTGACCGGCGTACTCGACGCACTCCAGATGCACCTAGGGTCGTCTGTTCGTAAACCCGCCTTGGAGGCTTTCTGCCAGGTGGAACTCGGCCTGTACCTCCAGCAGAAGCTGATGCCGGGCACCCCTGCGGGCGCTGCCTGGGTGTTGTTCAGCGGATACGGGTTCGCCACGGCCTACGGAACGCCGCTGCCACCGGACACCACGCAGATGCTACGTGTCGCCCGGTACTCGCTGTGGACGCTCCGCAGGAGCCGTACCTGGCGCGAAGCCCTGGAGACCTACCAACGGTTCGATCCCGGAGTACGCGGCTACGACGTACCAGAGGCCGACACGCCCGCCCTCCACCGCGAGCTCTCCGTCGCCAGCAACCGCTTCGCCGTCTACGATCAACTGCTGCATGCCGCACCACCGCTGGCGGGCACACGCATGCCAGTCGCAGGCGAGGGCCCACATGCCTTCCCCATCAGCCGAACCATGGCCGTCGTTGACCTGCCGTCGGTCCCCCACACTCCCCTCGTCGCCCACGACCTGGACCTCGAACCGGCCGGTTGCGGAGAGCCCCTCGTCTTCACCAAGAAGGCCCTGGAGTGCACCGCGGCGGAGATGGACGCTATAGACGCCCGCGTCGACAAGGAGGACTCGAAGCACTGGCTTGGTCGGCTCCAGGCCTTCGACCTATCCACAAAGGAGAACGGCAGGTTCCACAAGGCTGGCAAGAACGAGGACTTCACGTTCACGGTCAACGGAATCCAGCACCTGCTCGGCATCGTCGGCGTGGGCAAGAGCACTCTGCGCGACATCGTCGCCGTCCATCTCGCCAAGCTCGGCAAGCGCACCACCATCGTGGTCACAGACGTCGCGGAGGTACTGAAACTCGTCCGGCTCTACAACCGCTACATCGACGGCGCAGCCGCACCCGTACTCGGCTCCTCCGGCCGGGAGCGCCACGCCCAGCGGCTACACCGCCGCCTGGCGGGCCGGGGCGAGCATCGGCTACTCGCACACGACGACCCCGACTTCGCCTACCTCGGGACCTCCTGCGTCCTCAACGTCAAGCGGCAGGGCGCCACTTCATCCGCCGAGCCGCTCGCCTTCGGCGAAGCACCTTGCTCGCGGCTCCGGCCACCGTCGGATCCGCGACGCGATAGGGGCGGCGGGCGGACCTCCGAATGGCAGAAAAGGGCGACGAGCTGCCCGTATTGGAACGTCTGCCCCCGCCACCACGGAGCCCGTGCCCTGGTCGGCGCCCTGATCTGGGTGGCAACGCCCGCCGGACTGATCGACGCCTCGCCGCCCCGCCCGCAGAACGGTGAGCGCATCCGTTACCTCGAGCTCGCCTGCCGCCGCAGCGACCTCGTGATCATTGACGAGGCCGACCGTGTGCAGATGCAGCTCGACCGGACCTTCGCCCCCGCCGTCGTCCTCGCCAGCAACGAGGACAAGGGCCTCATCGACCAGCTGAGCCGACACAAGATCCGGGAACTCGCGGCGAGCGGACGCACCCAGCTCTCCGAGCGAGACGTGGAGACCTTCGCCGCCGCCCTCAATACCGCTGGATCAGCCACCGACCGGCTGTACGCGATGCTCGTCGCCGGGCCCGAGCTGCGCAACTGGGTGCGGACGGGCTACTTCAGCGCCTGGACACTCCAGCTCGGTCTACTCGACGAACGCTACGAACTCCCCGACGGAAGTGGGCCGGAGCACCCGAACCACGCTCCCCGGGAAGCTCTCGGCAAGCTCCTCGACGCCTTCCGCGACAATCCTTTCGGCGACCGCCGCCGCAGGTCGGAGGAGGACTTCAGTCGACTGACCGCCCTCCTCAACGAACTGCTCCACACCGGTAATCCGGAGAACACCCGACGCCACCTGACCAAGGTCATGGACGAGATCTTCCATATCGACCCGCAGTACATGGCAGACCGGAAGCAGGAGTACGAGGAGCAGTACGACGATTGGCAGCGCGAAGAGGAGGAACGGCAGAAGAAGAACGGGCGCCGACGCAGGCCCAAGCCACCGCCTGAGAGCCCTGAGCAGTGGCGGCAGAAGCTCGCCGAACGCTTCGAGTTCACGCTGCTGCTCAGCGCTCTCGAGCCCCGGCTCGCAATGATCAACGCCATGTGGCCCCGAGTCGAGGCCGCCCTCAACCTGGGCTACAACACGACGTACCGTCGGCCGCTCGACTACGGCCCGATGGTGCCGGAGGCCCCGATGGGCAACGTGCTCGGCTTCCAGTTCCGGGTCCCCGGCGAGGACGAGGGCGGAGTCCGCAGCGGTGAGCTGACATTCTTCCGCTGCAGCGGCGTCGGACGTGAGCTGCTGCGCGCCATCCCCCACCTCGCCTCTGTCGACGGCAGGGCCGGCGCCCACCTTCTGCTCATGTCCGGCAGCAGCTGGGCAGGCGCGTCGAGCCGTTACCACGTCTGCGTCCCGGTGGGCGTGATCATCGAGCCGCCGACTGAGGTGACCGAACGCATTGCGGACGAGAGCCTGATGCGCTTCGAGTTCATCGACGACGGCGACGAGAAGCTGCGCCTGTCGGGCACCCACCCGGACGACCGCCCCGAGAAGCTGCGGCGCATCGCCACCTACCTCGGAACAGGAGAATACGACGCTCTCGAGGGAGGCCCGCTGGAGCGCGAGCTCCTCTCCCTTCCTGCAGGGAAGCGCGATCAGATCCTCCTGTTGGTCGGCAGCTACGCCGAGGCTCGCATCGTGGCTGACACCCTGCACAATCTCAACTCCCGTTGGCGCAACAGCGTGCTGTGCCTGGTCTCGGACGACGAGGAAATCGCGCCTGAGGACGAGGCGCCGTCCGCCTACCGCGCCCGGTCACTCCGTCGGGGCGATGTCGAGCACCTGAAGGAGCTCGAGGCGAATATCCTCGTGGCACCCTTGCTGGCCGTCGAACGGGGCCACAATATCCTCAACGACGAAGACGTGGCAGCCATCGGCACGGTCTACTTCCTAGCTCGGCCCAATCCGCACCCTGAGGACCTGTCCCTGGCCGTCCATACCGTCAATGACTGGATAGTCCGTGCCGTCACCGGCGGTGAATTCGATACCTGGGTACAGGGACAGCCCACCATCGAGGAGGGTGCCCACGAGGTTCGCCGCCTCGCCCGTTCGCGCTGGTACCAGGTGCTCGCCCGCTCGATGGCGTGGAGCCGCCTCGACGACAAGGCTCGGGAGCAGGTCACTTGGGACATGTTGGTCCTGATGTGGCAGGTGATCGGGCGGCTGGTGCGCGGCGGCGTACCGGCCCGAGTGGTCTTCGTCGACGCCGCCTTCGCTCCGAACCGCGGGTCCGTACCGCCGCGGACAGACACCCCTACGTCCAGCCTGCTGCACAGTGCGCTCGAGGTACTGGACCCCTACTTCGACGGCGACACGAAGTACGCGGACGAACAGTTCATCGTACGCGCCCTGTACGAACCGCTCTGGCGCATGCTTACCCGGTTGCTCGCCCCTGCACCGGCCCCGGACCACCCATAGGCGCCGAACTCCGTTCCAGGAGGCAATGTCGTGTACCACACTATTCGCACCACAGCTTACGAACCCGATTCTCTCCACGGACCGTGGCGGGAGGAGATGAAGGTGCTGCGGCTCGGCGAGGAGCTGCACACCGAGCTAACCAGGATGCAGGCCGGGGCCGGCACAGGCGCCGTCCGCCCAGACCGGCTTCCTGTACGCAGGCTCAACTCCCTGCTCCAGGCGATGGCCCCCGGTGTCATTGCGACCGGCCGCAACGCCGGAACGGACGGCCGCCTGCCGTTGATCTACGCACGGGAAGCCGTCCCACAGGAGGTATTGGCCTCAGCGATCGGCACCTGGGCGGCGGGCCTGTCCCCAGAGGACGACGACATCGACGGCGCCGATCTGGAGGAGAAGATCCGCTCCGGTGGCCCGGCCGAGACCGTCCGGCTGCCACATTGGGAGGCGGAATCGGTCGACCTCGCCGAGACCATAACCTCGTCGGGAGGAACTGCCGAACCCGCCGCACGGCTCTACAGCCTGCTGCCGGAGTGGGTCGCCTTCCGGCTGGCCACTCGGACGTTCCGTACCGAGGGCACCACGCTCCACTTCCGCGTCGAGAGCTCGGACGACGGTGCACGGCTCATCTCGTGGCCGCCTCAGAGGTACGAGCGCCGAGGACAGACGTGGTACTACTCGGCCTGCCTCAACATCACTGTCCACACCGTGCCGTTCGCCCCACGGTTCCGCGTCCATGTGTCCACCCAGGTACGCCGGTGGGCCACCCATCTGGATGTGCCTCCCTCCCAGCTCGGCGGCGCGACCGTCCTACTCGATGTTCCACTGCCATGGCCGGGCGGTCCGGACCGGAGCCGTCGGCTGATGGCGAACACCCTCGGCTACGACCGGAGGCTGAAGGAGCTTGTCTGGCGCCGTCACAGCCCCGCACTGCTCATGCCCGAACTGGACATCGTCGGCAATTACCCGCAGCCCGCGGAGCTCTTCGCCCATCCGGAACGTTGGATCAACGGGTCCGGGGCGGTGGCCGCCGGCATCGTCTACCGCCCGTCGATCGGCCCGCACGAGGTCGGCGCCGGGCTGATGCCGCAGGAACGGGCGGATCTGGACGCCTGGGTCGAGGAAGGGTTGAGTCCCATGCTGACTCGAGTCCCCGACCTTACGCGTGTGACCCGGAGTAATACCCCCTCGCTGCTGCCCCGTTCGGGTGCCGGGCGTGATCCAGGCGCAAGGGACGCCCAACTGGTCCTGCAGCGGCGGGCGGCACTGGCGCGCGCACTGAACAGCCGTCCCCTGGAGATCGAGGTCTTCTGGCAGACCCCCGAGACCCGCACCGCACTGCTCGGGGAACTATCGAAACTCATCGGGCTCCCTCCCGGGGAGAGAGTAGGGGCGGCCGACGACGATGACTGGGAGTGGCGGGGCGAGGGAATCGACATCCGCGTCCGAGTCCTACCAGCGGGCCCCATGGCAGACGCCATGCCAATTTCCCGGGATCTCAGGCGTCCCAAGGCCCTCCGGTTGGCCGATGCCATTGAAGAGCGCTGCCGACTCGTGGCAGACCGAAGGGGCCCGCGCTCCGAGGGGACCGGACTTGTGATCACGGAGATCGCCGAAAAGGAACGCTTCGCCGCCGTGCCGGACTCAGACCCCAAGCACGCACTGCGCATCGCCTGGGCGCGGCAGGGTCGACTGAGCCAGTTCATCAACCTGCCCGACGGCGACGAAAGCCGCCTGGAGCACCGGGCCAAGTGGACCTGGTTGGACGCCTTCCGGCAGCTCGGAGCGATTACCCCGCCCGCCCACCGGGTAGGAGCCGGAGTTCCCGGTGACCTCCAATACGTGGCACTCTGGCTCGTCCGCCACACGAAGAAGGGGCCCACGCGGCGCGCCGTCCGCCAGCTGGTCGCAGTGCGGATCCGCCCCGGAGAGGGGCCAGGCGGAATCGAAGGGTGGGACACCGAGCGCGCCGAGTGGGTGCCGTACCCGAAACTGCTGTTGCTGCACTCCCAGGTAGAAGAACCAGAGGAAAAGGCTGATCCGGAAGGTTCCGACGATGCTGCGGCCGCCCTGCGAGGGCTTCGCTCTGCTCCGCGCTCGGGCATAGACCAGCACTGGCAGCGGGATACCGAGCGGCAGATCCGTGCGCTCCTCTTCCAGCTCCGTGGCCGCCCGACACTCCTGCTCGCAGACGCGGGCAATCTACGCCGGTGCTGGCCCGACCTGCGCAACGGTGAACTGGAACGCGACATGCTCGGCTTCGGCACCGAATCCGCCCAGCGTCACACGCTCTACGGCGACGACCTGCGGGTGGTACTCGTACGTGACTCCAATGCCAGGGGGGAAGTGCCGGAATGGTACGCCCATGACACCAAGGGCAGGGTCGGCTTCGCCGAGGGGGTATGGGGGACTGCGGAGATGGAGAGCCGTGTCTTCGCGAGTACGGCCTCGAAGCCGCACACGGTGGCGAAACTGCCCAAGGGACTCATGAAGCTGGCGCCCACGGCACAGGGCCGGACAGCTCCCGGAAAGACAGCTTGGAACCCCGGGCAGCTGGAGATCACCGTGCTCTGCTGCCTGTCGGAGAAGGCGCTGGTGGACTCGGGGCGCGAAGGGGACTTGCCCGATCGACCGGCGGAGTGGGCAACGCTGACGCACCAGCTGCGCTACCACGACGACTACCCGCCTCTGGCCCGGCCCCTCCCCCTGCATCTGGCGCGTCTCGCCGGTGAGTATGTGCTTCCCGTCGCCAGAACTAAGGAGGACGGGAATACGTCGTCCGCTCCATGAGCAAGGTGCTATAAGCATGGGGCGTCCCCACCGAATGATGCTGTTAGGTCCTACCTGGAGTTCGGATCACAGAGACGGTGGGATGCTGCTGATCCCGAGCATCGCACCGCACAGGTACAGCCCTGTCTCATAGCTCCGCGAGGACTTGTCGACACAAGTCTGGATACCGCATTTATGGCGTTTTGGGCAAGAGACCGGGGTCTGTCCCACATGTCGTGGCGTCACGTCCACTGGAGTGGTGTCACTTTCCGATACTGTTCGAACATGAGCGCCCGTACTGACCAGCCGTTTAGTGCTCATGGCATGGCAGATTCGAAATTAGTTACACCACTCTGCAGGACGCGATCTGTCGTTGGGGAAACGGCCCTATCGCTGTCTGACACGACCGTGACGCACATGTGACGCACAGACGTGACAGGGACGGCACCGAGGGAGGACAGCGGCATCCGGACGGTGCGCCTACTCCGGACGCCCTGTCGGCGGTCGGCGCGGGGAGCGAACGGCCGCCCCCCGGAAAATGAATCGACGGCCGCGTGCCGCCCTGCAAGGGTGGGGAACCATGGCCTCTTCCACTCCGATTCCCCCCGCGGACCTGAGCCTCATGCAGCGGCTCGCCCAGCAGGTCACCGCCGTCCGCCCCGATCTGGTCAACAGCGATGCGTCCTTCGGTGAGCTGGCCTGGAACCAGGGTGCACCGAACCCCGACGGCGCCCACCGGCACCGGGTCTGGTCCTCCGGCGGCGAACCGGTGGCCTGGGGGTGGGCCCGTCTGCCGCGCCGGGTCCGGTTGAGCGACGGGTCGGTGCGGGACGTCACCGGCGCCTCGCTCGCCTACCAGGTCCACCCCGACCACCACGCCCTGGTCGACGAGGTGATCGCGTGGTTCGACGGCATCGCGGCGGGCCTGGAGCGCTCGGTGTTGCCCAGCGCCGCCGACGGGTTCGCCCTGGAGCGGTGGGCCGCGCACGGCTACGGGACCGACCCGGAAGCGCTGGGCGACACCGGATCCTGGACCCAGCTCAACGAGCGGGACCTCACCGGTATCGACCGGCCGGTCCTGCCCGAGGGCTTCCGGTTCCGCACCGCCGACCAGGCCGGGCCCGAGGCCGCCGTCCAGGCGCACGTGGATGCCTGGGCCCCCTCCGCGTTCACGGTGGAGGCCTACGAGCGCGTCCGGAGCACCCCTGCCTACCGCGGTGACCTGCACGTCCTCGTGGAGGCCCCGGACGGCACGATGGCGGCCTCCGCCGTGATGTGGCTCGACAAGGCCAACGCCACCGCCGAGTTCGAGCCGGTCGGGACGCACCCGGCCCACCGGCGCCGCGGGCTGGCGCGGGCGATGCTCCTGCACGGAATGCACCTGGCGCGCGCGGCCGGGGCCGCGCACATGACGGTCGCCTGCCTGGGCGCCCCCGGCCACCCCGCGGCGCGCGAGCTGTACTACGGCGTCGGGTTCCGGCCCCTCTCACGGGACGCGCCCCTCGCCAAGCCCTCCACCGGCTGAGACCGGGAGGAAGAGCGGATACGTCAGCCCCGCGCCGCCCGGTCGTCGGCGGCGGGCTCCGGGGCCGCGCCGTCCTCCATCGGCGTCCTGCCCCGGGCCAGGATCCACACCATGCCCGCGAGCGCCGCGACCTGCAGCGGCCAGCCCATGGCCACCTTCGCGATCCCCAGGAAGGCGAACGTGTCGGCCACGTCGTACTTGGCGGCCGCCCAGAGCGGGAGCTGCACCGCCACCCGGATCACGCAGGGCACCACCAGCAGCCACGTCAGGCGGGAGCTCAGCCGCACCACGGCGGCGTTGGCGCGCCACGCCGTGGGGTCTCCGGTGACCGCGCCGATCAGCAGGCCCACCGCGGGCCAGCGGACCACGATGCTCAGCGTCAGCACCGCCGCGTACACCGCGTTGTAGATGATCCCCGGAAGCGCGAAGTCCTCGGCGTCCCCGCTGCGCAGGGCGAACACGGCGGCGATGGCGATACCGAAGACGCTGTTGAAGACGAACTGGACCGACGAGCGCTGCGCCAGCCGCACCGCACCCAGCACCAGGGCGGCGCCGATGCCCAGCCCCAGGGCGAGCCGCAGCTCCTGAGCGGCCATGTAGGCGACGGTGAAGGTGAGGGTGGGGACCGCCGCCTCCACCATCCCGCGCTTGCCGCCGAGCGCCTTGGACAGCTGGGCGCGGACGACGGCCTCCACGGTGCCCTCGGAGACCTCGGAGGGCTGCGGGCCGCCGGATGGGGCCTCGGCCTCCTCCCGGTCCGCGGAGCCCGCGGAACCGGGCTCGTCGTCCCGGTCCTGCCCGGCGTCGTCAACCGCCCGCTGCTGCTCGGTCATACGGCTCCCGCCCGTCCTGCGAAACTCCTGCTCGTCGCCACCCCACCCTAGGGCAACGAGCAGCGGCCCCGCCCGGGTTCCTCGCCGCGATTCCGGCGCCCCCTCGTCGTCGGCCCCGGGGGAAGCGTCCCGGAGAACGCGCCGGTCGGGGCGTTCTCCCCGGGACCGGCGCGGATGGGCCCCGTCCCGGCGGCGGCGCTCCCCCTGTGACATCCCGTCGACCGGCGCCTACTGTGGGCCGCAGACCGCGGCCCCGGCCTCTGGAGGCAGTGCATGGCACGACGCACCCCGCTCCACCCCGACCACCTGTCCTTCGCGCTCGCCGTCGACGCCCGCCTGCGCGGCGGCTCGCGGGTGTGGTCGCCCTTCTCCGTCGGCGAGGCGCTCGGGCTGGTCGCCACCGGGGCCCGCGGCCGCACCCGCTCGGAACTGGAGTCGCTGCTGGGCGCCGGGCTCACCGGGCACCTCGACGCCCTGGCCGACGCGCTCGACCCGGGGGCCGCCGGGGCGCCGGAGCTGGAGTCGGCCACCTCCCTGTGGGTCCGGGAGGGCCTGAAGGTCGACCCCGACTTCTCCGCGCGCCTCGCCGGGCGCCGTGCGTCCTCGGTGCGCACCGCCGACTTCGCGGGCGACCCCGAGGGCGTGCGCAAGGCCGCCAACACCGAGGTCGCCGAATTCACCCGGGGCCTGATCCCCGACCTCCTGCAGCCCGGCGATGTGGCCTCCTCGACCCAGGCCATGCTGCTCAACGCCCTGTGGGCACGCGTGAGCTGGACCGTCCCCTTCGACCCGGGCGCCACCGCGCCCGCCCGCTTCCACGCCCCCGGCGGCCCGGTCGACACCCCGATGATGCACCGCCGCGGCGAGATGCCCCTCGCCCGCTCGGACGGCTGGGCCATGGCCACCCTCGTCGGCGGGGAGGGCCTCTTCCTCGACGTGCTGCTGCCGCCCGAGCGGGCCGACGACGCCGACACCGCGCCTCTGCCCTCCTCCGACACCCTGGAGCGGCTCTACGCCGCCGCCGTACCGGCCCAGGTCCGCCTGGCGCTGCCCCGGTTCGAGATCACCGGCCGCTCACGGCTGTCGGCGCCCCTGTCCCAGGCGGGGGCCCACACGGTGTTCACCGGCGACAGCGACCTGTCGGGCATCGTCGACCGCCGCCTGCTGATCGACGAGGTGGTGCACGAGGCGCGCATGCGCGTGGACGAGAAGGGCGCCGAGGGCGCGGCGGCCACGGCGGTGGTGATGCGCACGGCCTCGCTCGCCCCGCCGCCCCGGCCCGAGGAGTTCACCGCCGACCGGCCGTTCGCCTTCATCCTGCGCCGCAAGGGCGCCGCCCTGTTCGCGGGCGGCATCACCGAGCCCGAGGACCCGGGCCCGGCCGCCTGACCGGGCCCACAGCGCCGAAGCCGGGCCGACAACGCCGAAGGCCGGGCCTGGCGGCCCGGCCCGGTCGTGCGCGGTGGG
>NZ_ANBH01000086.1:0-19375 GCF_000341185.1 Nocardiopsis chromatogenes YIM 90109 | reverse complement strand
CGGGGGCCCCGGGGCCCGCCGACGGGCGGCCTGCGGCCCCTCAGGCCTTGCGGGCCGCCTCGTCGGAGGCGGCGGCGCCGCCGTCCGCCGGGTCGGGCGCCTGCGCCTGCGCGGGCTCGGCCCCCTGGGCGGCCTTCGCCTGCTCGGCGCGCTTGGCCTGCTGGGCCTTGATCTGCTCCTGGATCTCCTTGGGCACGGTGATCGTCAGCATCTCCCGCGGCGGCACCGGGTCGTCCCCGCGCACCACCACGATCTTCTGGAAGACCTCTTCGACCTTGGCCATGACCTCGGGCTTGACCGCGCCCTCGCCGCGGATCACCCCGCGCAGCACCCACCGGGGCCCGTCCACCCCGATGAACCGCATGGGCTGGCCGAGCTGCCGCCCCTCCTCGTCCTTCTTGCCCTGCACCGGCACGACCGCGCGCAGCTCCGGGCCGAACGCTCCGTCGAACGGCTGGACCTTGCCGCCCTGCTTGGTGATCTGCTCGACGAGCTCCTCACGCATCTCGTCCCACAGGCCGCTGGTCTTGGGGGCGGCGAACGCCTGCACCTGCACCATGGAGGGCCCATCGATCAGGCTCACCCCGATGATCCGGTTCTCCGGCGTCATGTCGAAGCGGATCTGGGTGCGCTCCCCCACCGGGACCCGCAGGCACCCCAGGTCGACCCTGGGGTACTCGGGCACCTCCTCGGAGGGGTCCCAGGGCCCGAGCACGCGGTGCCGGTCGGCGTCCTTCTCCGGCTCAACGGCGGGTGCCGCACCCGCGGGGGACTCCTCCACCGCGTCGGCGCCGGTCTTCTCGCTCTTCCTGCGGCGTCCGAACACGCCTCACACCTCTCCCGTCATCTGTCCCCGGCCGCGAAACCGCCGGTGGACCCGAACCCGCCCCGGCCGCGCCGGGAGTCGGGAAGCTCATCCGCCTCGGCGAACACCGCGCGCTCGACCCGCTGGACCACCAATTGGGCGATCCGGTCGCCGCGGGACAGCTTGACCGCATCATCCAGGTCGGTGTTGATCAGCGTCACCTTGATCTCGCCGCGGTACCCGGCGTCCACCGTGCCGGGGGCGTTGACCAGGGTGACACCGCACCGGGCGGCCAGCCCCGAGCGGGGGTGCACGAACGCGGCGTACCCGTCCGGGAGCGCCAGGGCGATCCCGGTGCGCACGGTGGCGCGCTCACCGGGGCCGAGCCGCACGTCCTCGGCGCTGACCAGGTCGGCGCCGGCGTCGCCCGGATGGGCGTAGGAGGGCAGCGGCAGGTCGGGGTCGAGGCGGCGGACGGGCACCGTCAGGGGCGCCCGGCCGCCGCGGCCGTCGGTACTGGGGTCCTCGTTGCTCACATCCGCCGAGCCTACTCCGCGGCCGGGGGGAGGGTCACCTCCACGGAGAGCTCCTCGGCGTCGCTCTCCTCGAAGTCCAGGGCGGCGGCCCGGCCCGCGGCGCGGATGTCGCCCTCGGCGACCCGGGCGCGGGCGACGTGCTTGCCGCGCACGGCCACCCGCTCCACCTCGGCGCGCATCGACAGCTTCGCCTCGGACTTGGCCTTGCGCACCGCGCGCAGCACGGCGGAGGCGGCCTCCAGGACGGCCGGGTCGCCGTCGCCCGCGGCGGCGCGCACCTCGGCGGCCTGCGGCCAGGCGGCGGCGTGCACCGAGCCCTCGCGCCACCAGGACCACACCTCTTCGGCGGTGAACGGCAGGAACGGAGCGAACAGCCGCTGGATCACCGACAGGGCCTGGAGCAGGGCGGCGCGGGCCGAGGCGCTCTCGGCGGTGCCCTCCTCGTAGGCGCGGGCCTTGACCAGCTCCAGGTAGTCGTCGCAGAACTCCCAGAAGAACCGCTCGGCCCGCTCCAGGGCGCGGGTGTGGTCGTAGGCCTCGAACGCGGCGGTGGCGTCCTCGACGACCTCAGCCAGGGCCGCCAGCATGGCCCGGTCCAGCGGCTGTGTGACCGCCTCGGGCCGGTCGGCGGCGTCCTCTCCGGCGACCGACAGCGCGAACTTGGTCGCGTTGAGGATCTTGATGCTCAGCCGGCGCCCGACCTTCATCTGCCCCTCGTCCAGGGCGGTGTCGGTGCCCAGGCGCCCGCTGGCCGCCCAGTACCGGATCGCGTCCGAGCTGTAGCGCTCCAGCAGGTCGAGCGGGGTGACGACGTTGCCCTTGGACTTGGACATCTTCTTGCGGTCCGGGTCGAGGATCCACCCGGAGATCGCCGCGGTGCGCCAGGGCAGGCAGCCGTTCTCGAACTCGGCCCGCACCACCGTGGAGAACAGCCAGGTGCGGATGATGTCCTGGCCCTGGGGGCGCAGGTCCATCGGGAAGACGCGGGAGAACAGGTCCTCGTCGCGCTCCCAGCCCCCGGCGATCTGCGGCGACAGCGACGAGGTGGCCCAGGTGTCCATGATGTCGGGGTCGCCGGTGAACCCGCCGGGTCGGCCGCGCTGCTCCTCGGTGTACCCGGCCGGGGCCTCGGAGCTGGGGTCGACCGGCAGGGCCGCCTCGTCGGGGACGATGGGCTCCTCGTAGCGCGGGTTGCCGTCGCCGTCGAGCGGATACCAGACGGGGAAGGGCACGCCGAAGAACCGCTGGCGGCTGATGAGCCAGTCGCCGTTGAGGCCCTCGACCCAGTGCTCGTAGCGCGAGCGCATGTGGTCGGGGTGCCACTGCAGCTCGCGGCCGCGCGCCAGCAGGCGGTCGCGCACGTCGGCGTCGCGCCCGCCGTTGCGGATGTACCACTGGCGGGTGGTGACGACCTCGAGGGGCTTGTCGCCCTTCTCGTAGAACTTCACCGGCCGGGTGGTGGGGGTGGGCTCGCCGACCAGGTCGCCGGACTCGCGCAGCATCTCCACCATGCGCTCGCGGGCGGTGTGCACCGTGGCCCCGGCGAGCCGGGCGTAGGCCTCGCGCGCGGCCCCGGAGTCGATGCCCGGCGGCGGGTCGGAGATGATGCGCCCGTCCCAGCCGACGATCGGCCGGGTCTCCAGCTGCAGCTCGCGCCACCAGGTGACGTCGGTGGTGTCGCCGAAGGTGCAGATCATGGCGATGCCGGAGCCCTTGTCGGGCTCGGCCAGCCAGTGCGACTTCACCGGCACCTCCACCCCGAACACCGGGGAGGTGACCGTGCCGCCGAACAGGTCCCGGTAGCGCTCGTCGTCGGGGTGGGCCACCAGGGCGACGCAGGCCGGGATCAGCTCGGGCCGGGTGGTCTCGATGTGCACCGGGGTGCCGTCGGGGCGGTGGAAGGCGACCTTGTGGTAGGCGCCGGTGCGCTCCCGGTCCTCCAGCTCGGCCTGGGCGACGGCGGTGCGGAAGGTGACGTCCCACAGGGTGGGCGCCTCGGCCATGTAGGCCTCGCCGCGGGCGAGGTTGCGCAGGAACGCCCGCTGCGCCGCGGCGCGGGAGCCGTCGTCGATGGTGGCGTAGGTGTGGGTCCAGTCCACGCTCAGGCCCATGCGGCGCCACACGCTCTCGAAGACCTTCTCGTCCTCGGCGGTGAGGCGCTCGCACAGCTCGATGAAGTTGCGGCGGGAGACGGGGACCTGGCGCTTGGGGTCGGGCTTGGCCGGCGGGGTGAAGTCCGGGTCGTACGGGATCGACGGGTCGCAGCGCACGCCGTAGTAGTTCTGCACCCGGCGCTCGGTGGGCAGGCCGTTGTCGTCCCAGCCCATCGGGTAGAACACCGACTTGCCGCACATCCGCCGGTAGCGGGCGACCAGGTCGGTGTGGGTGTAGGAGAAGGCGTGGCCGATGTGCAGCGACCCCGAGACCGTGGGCGGCGGGGTGTCGATCGAGAAGATCTCGTCGCGGCTCTTGGTGCGGTCGAAGCGGTAGACGCCGGACTCGTCCCAGACGTCTACCCACTTCGCCTCGATACCGTCGAGCGAGGGCTTGTCGGGCACGCGGAAGGAACGAGAGCGGTTGGTCATGGGGCAATGGTATTGGCTCTGAGGCCCTGCTCGCTCCCGGTTTCCGGCGCTCCGGGGGCGGTGTGGGGCAACGCGCCCCCGCCGGGCGGCGGCGGCCGGGCGGCGCGTGGAAGGATGGGCCGGACGACGGTGTTCAGGGGGTGGTGCTCGGATCATGGCCATAGAAGGCACCGGCGGTGTCATGTCCATCGCAAGGCCGCTGTGTTTTCCGAGAAGCAGCGGAGTCGGCCTGGGCGCGCTGTCGACTGATGAGAACGCAGCGAGGGGCGTGCCTGGGCGCCGCGCAGTAGGCCGTGATCCGAGCACCACCCCCTGACCGCACCGAAACGACCGATGGAGAGCGACCGGTACCCACATGGCTAAGAAAGACGGTGACATCGCGGCGCAGATCGTCGGCGGCGTCGCGGCGCTCGCGGCCGGCTTCGCCGCACGCAAGGCGCTGACCTTCGCCTGGACCCAGGCGACCGGCAAGGAGCCGCCGACCGACCCCGAGTCCCTCGACGTCGGCCTGGGCGAGGCCCTGGGCTGGGCGGTGCTGACCGGCGTCGGCATGGAGGTGGCCCGCGTGCTGGCCGTGCGCGCCACCCACAAGCGCATGATGCCCCGCGAGGCCCGCCAGGCCCTCGAGGAGGCCTGAGCGCCCCGGCGGCGGGGTCCGCTCCGGGCCCCGCCGCACCGTTGCCGCCGCCGGCCGGGCGAACCCTGCGTCCGACCCGCGCCCTACTCCCCCTGCTCCACGGCCCTCTGGTCGCCTCCCAGGGCGCCGGAGCCGCGCCCCGGCCCCACGGCGGTCCGCGCCAGGTCCTTGCGGACCGCCCTGCCCAGGCTCAGGGTCGCCGTGCGGTTGAGGGTCCCGCCCGCGAGGGCGCCGGTCAGGTACGGGCCGAGCGTGGTCAGGTGCCGCCCCAGCACCCGCATGAGGCGCTTGCGCAGCGCCACCTTCGCCGCCGCCCCCAGGACCGCGGTGACCGACTCCCCGGCCGACAGCGGGTCGATGCCCCGGCGGTAGGCCCAGGACTGCACGTACCCGGCGTGGCGCCGCACCGCTCCCCCGTCGGCGCGCGCCCCGTACACCTCGTGCAGTTCACCGATCAGCTTCACCTCCACCGCGGCGACCACCACCGTCTCGGCCACCAGCTGGGCGGGGGCGGTCAGCAGCAGCGGCGGGGCGGCGAACTGGGCGGCGGCCAGCGCCCCTCCCGCGGCGCCGACCGCGGTGGTGGTGTTGGCGGCGTTGCGCACCAGCGCGTCGGCCAGCTCCTCGCCGGTCAGCCCCTTGTGGTGGCGGGCCAGGGTCTCCAGGTCGCGGACGGGGATGCGGGGGGCGATGTCGTCGGCGAACACGTCGGCCAGCCAGCGCCCGCCCGCCGCGCCGCGCACCCCGGCCGCACGCGCCCCCTGCCCCAGGGCGCGGGCCAGGCGGGCGATCAGCCCGGCCCGGCGGCGCGGATCGGCGCCGTCGTCGGCGACGATGGCGCCGACGAGTTCCCCCACGTCCTCGCGCCCGGCGGGCACCAGGTCGGTGCCGGGGCGCGGCTCAGGCCCCGGGTCCGTGCTCGGGTCGGCGGCCATGGGCGTCCTCCTCGGCCTCGTGGAACCGCCGGGCGCCTCGGGCGCCGCGGGCGCGGCGCGGGCGCTCCGGTGGTCCGCAGCGTTCCTCAGAGGGGGCCAACGATCCGGCGGCGGCCGGAATTCCCCCTAGACAAAGGCGATGCGCCCCCTGGGCGGGGACGCATCGGCGGTGTGGTTGCCCGCCGGCCGGCGAGGCGCCGAGGAGGGGGTGGTGCCCCCTTCAGACGCACTCCTTGCAGACGAGCTGGCCCTTCCGCTCCTCGGCGAGCTGGCTGCGGTGGTGCACCAGGAAGCAGCGCGAGCAGGTGAACTCGTCGGCCTGGCGCGGGAGCACGCGGACCGCGAGCTCCTCGCCGGACAGGTCGGCGCCGGGCAGTTCCATGCCCTCGGCGACCTCGTCGGGGTCGACGTCGATGGTGCTGGTGCCCTTGTCGACCCGCCGGGCCTGCAGCTCCTGCAGGCTGTCCTCGCTCATGTCCTCGTCGGTCTTGCGCGGGCTGTCGTAGTCGGTGGCCATTCTGGTTGCTCCATCCCCCTCAGTTCTCTGCCTCGTCGCGCGGGTGTAACGCTTGAGACCCGAATCTTGTGCCCGGTTCAGCCGGAAAATTCCGGCGGCGTAAGAGGACTGTGACCCCTCCCGGGTGTCCTCACACCGGATGGCGACAGAGGTTGGCCGGACCCGGCCGCGCGCGGCGCGCCCCGGTACGGCCTCCTGACTGTGCTACCCAACGCCCGAACGTTTCCGACCCATTCCCGCGGCCGCTTCCGGCGCGTGCACAACAGCGGGTCGATGCGTGCATCGCACGAGGTAGCGGCGGCAACTCCCACGCGGGGCGGAGTTCCCCGCGTGTTCACGCCCGGGGAAGCTTACCCACCACTGCAAGCCGCTCGGACCCGGGGTGGTCGTGTCGTCGGACACGTATAGATATCACGCCGCCGGGAGGGGTCGCAGCCGGTTACACACCCGCCTGTTCGCGGCCCGCGGCGGGGAAGGAGACGGTGACGACCAGGCCGCCGCCGGCGCGGGGCCACACGCTGACGCTGCCGCCGTGGGCGCGCACCACCGAGCGGACGATGGACAGGCCCAGCCCGGCGCTCTTGCCGGAGGCCACCCGGTTGCCGGTGGAGCGGCGGAAGGGCTCGAACAGGCCCTCGATCTCGTAGGCGGGCACGACGGGGCCGGAGTTCTCCACCTGGATGGCGGGGAAGCCCTCGTACATGCCGCTGCGCACGGTGATCTCGCCGTTCTCGGTGTTGTACCGCAGGGCGTTCTCCACCAGGTTGCCCACCAGGCGCTCCAGCAGCACCGGGTCGCCGGTGACGCGCGCGGCGCGCAGGTCGGTGCGGACCTGGAGGCCGGAGGCGTCCAGGTCGCCGGAGAGCTGGCTGAGCACCGACTCGGTCAGCTCGCCCATGTCGACCAGGGTGCGCACCTCCAGCTCCCGGTCGCTCTTGGCGAGGAAGAGCAGGCCGTCGATGAGGCGCTCGTGGCGGGAGTTGGTCTCCAGCAGGGTGCGCCCCACGGTCTTGAGGTCGGCGGAGGCCTCGGGGTCGCTGAGGGCGACCTCCAGCAGGGTGCGGTTGATGGCCAGCGGCGTGCGCAGCTCGTGGGAGGCGTTGGCGACGAAGCGGCGCTGCCCGTCGAAGGCGCGGTCCAGCCGCTCCAGCATCGCGTCGAAGGTGTCGGCGAGCTCGCGGATCTCGTCGTCGGGCCCGCCCAGGGCGATGCGCTCGTGCAGGGAGCGCTCGGACAGGCGGCGGGCGGTGCGGGTGATCTTCTGCAGCGGCGACAGCGCCCGCCCGGCCACCGCGTACCCCAGGCCCACCGCGAGCAGGCCGACCACCACCAGGGCCAGCACCGACCAGCGGGTGAGCGAGGCCAGGACCGCCTCGATGAAGCTGTTCTTCATCTGCTCGGCCTGGGCGATGCTGATGTCGTCGGCGGGTTTGAAGGTGAGCCCGCCCAGCACCCCGGCGACGATGATGTAGTTCAGCAGCACCAGCAGCGACCCGGCGGCGAAGAACAGCATCCCGTAGATGAGGGTGAGCCGCGCCCGCAGGCTCATGTTGTCGGTGAAGCGGTGCAGCCCCTCGGTGACCTGCCCGCCCAGGTTGTTCCCGGCGGGCGGGGTCTGCGGGGAGGCGGGCTGGGGGCTCAGCCGCCGCCAGGTCCCGGTCTCGCCGGGCGGGGTGGCCGGGACCTCCCCCTCGGGGACCGCGGCCACCGGGTCGGTCGCGGGCCCCTGCCGCCCGGCGTCGCCGCTGCTCACAGCCGGTACCCCGCGCCGGGGACGGTGTGCACGATGGGCGGCTCGCCGAGCTTCTTGCGCAGGGTCATCACGGTGACCCGCACGACGTTGGTGAAGGGGTCGGCGTTCTCGTCCCAGGCCTTCTCCAGCAGGCCCTCGGCGCTGACCACGGTGCCGTTGGCGCGCATGAGCACCTCCAGCACGGCGAACTCCTTGGGCGTGAGCGGGATGTCCCGGCCGTCGCGCTCGACGGTGTGGTTGGCCGGGTCCAGGACGATGCCGTTGCGCTTGAGGACCGGGGGCAGCGGCGGGGCGGCGCGGCGGGCCAGCGCCCGCACGCGCGCCACCAGCTCGGCGAAGGCGAAGGGCTTGGCCATGTAGTCGTCGGCGCCCAGGCTGAGCCCCTCGACCTTGTCCTCCAGCTGGCCGGAGGCGGTGAGCATGAGGATGCGGCCGTTGTAGCTCTTGTCCACCAGGGCGCGGGCCACGTCGTCGCCGTGCACGCCGGGCAGGTCGCGGTCGAGGATCACCACGTCGTAGTCGTTGACCCCGGCGTGCTCCAGGGCGCTGTCGCCGTCGTAGGCGACGTCGACGGCCATGGACTCGCGCCGCAGGCCCACGGCGATGGTGTCAGCGAGGACCTGCTCGTCCTCGACCACAAGTACGCGCACAGCCGTCCTTCTCCTCGCGGCACCCGATGAAAAAGGCCGCTGCCGGCGCATCCCCCAACACACCGGCAGCGGCGTCTGTGGTCCCCGGCCGCGCTCTGCCGTTATCGCACGGCCCGGATAAGGGCGGAGTAAGCCCGCCCGCCGCCAACGTAGGGGCGGCTCGTCCGTGCGGCAAACCGCGGCTGCCGCCGGGGAACGGAAGTACGGGGCCCGGCCCCGTCCCCCAACGGGACCGGGCCACCGTTTTCCCCCTGTGCGGGAGCCCTTACCGGCGCATCCCCCAACCGCCGGCAAGGGCTGTTCACCCCGCACATCTCGAATCTGACACATACAGAATAAGAAACAAGTAAGCGGTGGCGCGAACGGCCCGATGTGCTGTAGGACACCCGCCGTGCCCGAATCCCCTGGTGGCGGGGGCCCGCGCCGCCGGGCGCGGCCGCGGTTCCGCTCCGCCGCCCGGACAGGCGTGACGCGAAAGGGGTACCCGGGTGCGCGGCCTCACACACCCCTGGGATGATCGATCAGGAGGCGGGCCCCGGGCCCGACGGCCACCGGCACCTTCCATCACGGATCGATCACGCCCCACAGTAGGGGTTTCACCGGACCGGAGGGGCGGGTATGGCCTGAAGCCGCAGGCGCCCGCCATCCCCGAGAGGCGGGACGCCGTTCCGCCAGCGCGTTCCGGACCCGCACCGCGGGCCGGGGCGCATCCGCCGTGTCACAGCGCAGTGACCCGGAGCAATACCGGACGTGCTTTTAGAGTGAGGTGAACATGGGCGAGTTCCTCGCGGAGATCAACGGCCGCATCACTGAGACCTACACGTCGCTTCAGGCGGCCCGCGCGGCCGGCGACGACTTCCTGGCCGAGATGCACTCCTCTGAGCTCGAAGACCTCAAGCGCATCGCCGCCCGGAACGGTGTCAACGCCGACTGCGCCTGACCCCGATCCCCCAGGACCGCACGGCCGGCCGCGGATTCCCGCGGCCGGCCGCCGCATGTCCGGGGCGGCCTTCGTGCGTGCGGCGGCATCCGCGCCGCTCTCGGGCGAACCGGCCCTACCGGCGCGGTTCTGGGCGCCGTGCCCCGCAAGGCCCGTGACAGAGCCGACCGGCGGGCCGTCGGCCGACGACGGCGCGGCGAGGGTCGCGCCCGCCGTCGCGCAGCAGGTCGTGATCCACGCACCGCGCCCTGGATCGCTGAGGGGAGCTGATGGGAATCGTGTGCCCCGTTCAGCGGTCGCTGATGGCCGACGACCGCTGAACGGGGCCCGGATCAGCCGGTAGCGCCGAACCGCGGCGTTGAGCACGCAGATCCTCTGGCACACCCCGGTCGGCGCACACCGGCCAATGGCGTTCCCCGCCGTGTCCGCAGCCGTTTCAGAGCCCTTCCGAGCACCACACCTAGGCCGGGCCGTCGGTGTCGGCGCCCAGGGGCTCCAGCATCGCGTGCAGGCTCTCGAACAGACCGGGCCCCGCCGCGATGGTCAGCTCGCCGCTGGGCGGCGCCCCGTGCAGGCCCTCCACACGCAGCCCCGCCTCCCGGGCCACCAGGCACGCCGCAGCCCAGTCCCACGGATTGAGGCCGCGCTCGTAATAGGCGTCGGCACGCCCGCGCGCCAGCGAGCAGATGTCGATCGCCGCCGACCCGCCCCGCCGGATGTCGCGCACCCGGGGCAGCACCGACCGCAGCACCTCGGCCTGGTGGGCGCGGCGCTGGGGGTCGTAGCCGAACCCGGTCGCCACCAGCGCGAACGCCGGTTCGGGCGCAGGGCCCGCGCGCAGCGGCGCGCCGTTGCAGAACGCCCCGGCCCCCAGCACCGCGGTGTAGGTGTCGCCCAGGCGGGGCGCGACCACCGCACCGGCGACGATCCGCCCGCCCGACTCGGCGGCGATGCTCACCGCCCACTCCTCGCGCCCGTACAGGTAGTTGACGGTGCCGTCGATGGGGTCGACGATCCAGCGCACCCCGCCGTCGGCACCGGCCTCCTCGCCGCCCTCCTCGCCGAGCACCGCGTCACCGGGCCGGGCCTGGAGCAGGCGCTTGCGGATCAACTCCTCGACCCGCCGGTCCATCTCGGTGACCACGTCGGTCGGGGTGCTCTTGGTGTCGAGCACCCCGATGCCCTCCTGCCCCTCGGCGGCGGCCCGGCCCGCCTCGGCGGCGGTGCGCTCGGCCAGCTCGGCCAGCGCGTGCGGGTCGGCCGCGGGCGCGGCCCCCTCCTCGGCTGCCATGCACGTCCCCCCAGATTCGTCGTGCTCCGCCCGGCCCCCTACAGGTGCTCGGGCCGCTTCCATTCCTTGCCCAGCACGTGGTGGTCGAGGAAGGCGAACACCGTCTCGTACCAGACCGCGATGTTGCCGGGCGTGAGGATCCAGTGGTTCTCCGTCGGGAAGTAGAGGAACTTGGCGTCCACCTCCCGGCGCATCAGGTCCCACCAGAGCTGCAGGCCCTGGCCGATGGGGACCCGGTAGTCCTTGTCGCCGTGGATGACGAGCACCGGGGTGCGCACGCCGTCGGCCGAGCGGTGCGGAGAGGCCGCCCGGTAGCGCTCCGGCGAGGTGTCGGGGTCGCCGAACTCGGCGGTCCAGGCCGGCGGCATGTCGGTGGAGGAGCTGAAGGACTCCAGGTCCCACAGCGAGGCGTGGGTGACGACCGCCTTGAAGCGGTCGGTGTGCCCGGCCACCCAGTTGGCCATGTAGCCGCCGAAGGAGCCGCCCATCGCGGCGGCGCGCTCGCCGTCGACGTCGTCGCGGGCCGCGGCGGCGTCGACGGCCGCCATCAGGTCGGCGAAGGTGCGCGGCCCCCAGGTCCCCCAGGCGCGGCGGAGCATGTCCTGGCCGTAGCCGGTGGACAGGGCGGGGTCGGGCAGCAGGACGGCGTAGCCGCGGGCGGCGAGCAGCCACGGGTTCCACCGCCAGGACCAGCCGTTGAAGCTCATGTAGGGGCCGCCGTGGATCCACAGCAGCAGCGGCGCCGGGGAGTCGCCGGAGGCCTCCTCGGGCAGCACCAGCCAGGACCGCACGCGGGTGCCGTCGTCGGCCTCGGCCTCCACCTCGGTGAGCCGCCCGGGGACCTGCAGCGGCAGGTCGGGGGCGGGCAGGCGGACGGGGCGCCCGTCCTCGGCGGCCGGGTCCAGGCGCACCGGTGTGGGCGGCTCGTCCCAGGAGTCGCGCAGGGCGTAGAGCGCGGCGCCGTCGCGGGCGGGCTGCAGCGCGCTGTAGGCGCCGTCGTCGCCGGTGACGCGGGTCAGGCGGGAGGTGTCCAGGTCGAGGCGGAAGACGGGGCGGCGGCCGTTCTCGTCGGCGATGAAGAACAGCGACCGCGAGTCGGCCGACCAGGCCGCCTCGCGCGGCCACAGCTCCGCGTCGGCCAGCACGTCGCGGCCCTCGCCGGTCGCGGCGTCGGCCACCCACAGGGTGGCGTCGCGGGGCTCGCCTCCGGGCGTGCCGTCGTAGGAGCGGATGGCGGCGACGGAGCGGCCGTCCGGGGAGAAGGAGGGCGAGGAGAAGTCGCGCTCGGGGTCCTGGGCGAGGACGCGGGTGGCACCGGTGGCGGTGTCCACGGCCACGAGCCGCTCGTTCGGCCGGGAGGCGGGGCCCATGGCCGTCCAGACCGTGACAGCGGTCCGGCCGTCCGGGGAGACGTCGAAGTCGGCGTCCAGCAGCGCCTTGCCGGGCTCCGGGGTCAGGTCGGCGGGCTCGCCCAGAGCGGAGGAGGCGTCCTCGGGCGGCGCGGCGGCGAACAGGCGGGTCTCTCCCGGGCCCAGGTCGTGGTCCCAGTGGCGGACGGGGAAGGACTCGTGCAGGATCGCGGTGACCCCGGCGTCCTTGCGGGCCTTGCGGGCCTCCTCGTCCTCTTCGGCGCCGGTGGTGCCGGGCAGGGTGTCGGAGGCGAAGACGACGGTCCCGGCGTCGCGGGCGACGGCCACCGCCCCGATGCCGCCGGGGCGCACNGGGGGGGCCCCAGCCACAGGGCGGGCTTGTCGCCGTCCTCCTTGGACTCGGCGTCGGGGCGCTTGGAGGAGAAGAGCAGGGAGCCGTCGGGCAGGAAGGCGGGCGCGGCCTCGCCTTCGACGGACCGGGTGATGCGGCGCGGCTCCGCACGGCCCTCGGGGTCGATCTCCCACAGGGAGGTGCCGAAGGCGGAGCCGTCGGGCTTGAGGCCGCTCACCGGTGCCACCAGCCTGCGCCCGTCCGGCGAGAGGCGCAGTCCGCCCACCCGCTTGAGAGTGACGTAGTCGGACAGCTCGTACCAGGAGCGGACCATGCGCTTCCTCCCTGAAGGCCGGGAACGGACGCCACGACCCTATCCGGTATGCGGAATCGCCGACGAGGCCGGGGTTGCGCGCCGTTTCAGCGGGCCGCGGCCGAGGAACGCTGCGGGGGTAGCGGCGGTGCCGGGGCGGCGTCCGCGGCGCCTTCGGTGGTCGCGCCCGCCTGTCGGCGTGCGGGTTCCAGCCGCCCGCGACCATGCGGGCGCCGGTCACGGGCCCCGGCGCTGGGCCGGGCCCGGTACAGCACCGCGCCACTGCGGTGGCCCGGCCAGACGGTGGTTCCCCGCTCTGTTTCGTTCCGGGTGTGAGGGAGGCTCTCCGGCATGGGGAGGATGAGGGACATGCCCCAGGGGCGGGGAAGTACCCCGATGGGCTGTGTAAACGCTCCGCGGGGGCGGCGGTCGGGGCCCGCCGGGGCCCGCCGGGGCCTGGTCACACGCCCCGGAGCGCTCACGCGGGCAGGCGGGCAGCCGGGCACCGCCCCCGGGACGCTGCGCGACCGGGTCCCGCCGACCGGGTCCGAAGCAGGCTTCTCCCCGCAGGAAGAGGCCTCAGCCGAGGGCCGGGCGCTGCTTCCGAGCCCCCGATAAACCCGAAACGGGACACTTCATCGGATGTGAGCCGGTGCCGGGGCGGCCCCGGCACCGTCGCGCACCGGCCCGCTCAGCGCTTCTGCAGGCAGCAGTCGTCGGCGCCCTCGGGGCAGCCGGGAAGGTCGCTCAGGCCCACCGGCTCGGCGCCCTCGGCGCGCTCCTGCACCAGCTCGCGCACCATCCGCACAAAGCGCGGGTGGGTGCCCGGGCTCAGCGCGCGCTCGAAGGCGATGCCGAGCTTGCCCGCGGTCTCCCGCGCCTCGTGGTCGAGGTCGAACTTGACCTCCATGTGGTCGGACACGAACCCGTGCGGCACCACGACGACGGCCTCGGCGCCCTCCTTGGCGAGCTCCTCCAGGCGGTCGTTGACGTCCGGCTCCAGCCAGGGCTGGCTCGGCGGGCCGCTGCGGCTCTGGTAGACGACCTCGTAGGGGTGGCCGCCGCCGACCCGCTCGGCCACCAGTCGGGCCACCTCCTCCAGCTGGGCGACGTAGGCGCCGCCGGGGCCGTACCCCTGGCCGGGGCCGCCGCTGGCGTCGGCCATGGCGGTGGGGATGGAGTGCGCGGAGAACAGGAGGCGGGCCCCGGCGCGCTTGTCGGCGGGCAGCCGGTCCAGCGCCTGGCGGGTGTGCTCGACCAGCGGTTCGACGAAACCGGGGTGGTCGAAGAAGGGGCGGATCAGCTCGATCTCGGGGGCGTCCGGCCCGACGGCCTCGCGCGCGGCGGCGATGTCGTTCAGGTAGGCGCGGTGGCTGGAGTAGTTGCTGTAGGCGGAGGTGGCCAGGGCGACGACCCGGCGCACGCCGTCCTGGGCCATCTGCCGGACGGTGTCGGTGAGCATCGGCGCCCAGAACCGGTTCCCCCAGTAGACCGGCAGGTCCACGCCGTCGGCCGAGAAGTCGGCGCGGATCTCGGCGATCAGGTCGCGGCACTGGCCGTTGATCGGGCTGACCCCGTTGAAGAGGAAGTAGTGCTCACCGACCTCGGCGAGCCGCTCCCGGGGGATGCCGCGGCCGCGGGTGACGTTCTCCAGGAACGGGATCACCTCGTCCTCGGCCTCGGGACCTCCGAAGGAGACGAGAAGGAACGCGTCGTAGGGCCTCATGACTCCATGAAACCAGCACTTCGGCGGGGTTTCGGCCACCCCCCGCGTAACGGGTGTCACCCCCGCCGGTAGCCTCGCGGACCATGACGAACGTGATGTGGCGCACATGGTCCGGCACGCACGAGGCCCTCCCGGCCACCACGGCCACCCCCAACGGGGCCGCCGACGTCGCCGGGGCGGTGCGCTCGGCCGCCGGGCGGGGCCTGCCGGTGCGGATGGTCGGCGCCGGGCACTCCTTCACCGACGCCGCCGTCACCGACGGGGTGATGCTCTCCCCCACCGCGCTGAACCGGCTGCGCTCGGTCGACCTGGAGGCGGGCACCGCCGAGGCGGAGGCGGGGATGGTACTCAGCGACCTGAACACGGCGCTGGGGCGCCGCGGTGCGGCGCTGGCCAACATGGGCGATATCGCGGTGCAGACCCTGGCGGGGGCGATCCAGACCGGGACGCACGGCACCGGGCGCACCACCGGCGGGCTGGCCTCGCAGGTGGTCGGCATGGAGCTGGTGCGCGCCGACGGGGAGACGGTGCGCTGCTCGGCCGACCACGACCCGGACCTGTTCGGCGCGGCGCGGGTCGGCCTGGGGGCGTTCGGCGTCGTCACCGCGATGACCATGGCGGTGCGCCCGTCGTTCCTGCTGCACGCGCGCGAGGAGCCGATGCGCGTGGAGGAGGTGCTGGAGCGGCTGCCGGAGCTGCGGGCCGACAACGAGCACTTCGAGTTCTTCTGGTTCCCGCACACGGGGATGGCCAGCACCAAGCGCAACAACCCGGTGGAGGGCCCGGCGCGGCCGCTGGCGCCGTTCAAGGCGTGGCTGGACGACGAGTTCCTGTCCAACACGCTGTTCGAGCGGATCAACCGGGCGGGGCGGGCGCTGCCGTCGGCGATCCCGGCCATCAACCAGGTGAGCGCGCGGGCGCTGTCGGCGCGGGAGTACACGGACGCCTCCTACAAGGTGTTCGCGTCGCCGCGGCGGGTGAAGTTCGTGGAGATGGAGTACGCGGTCCCGGTGGAGGAGCTGCCGGGGGTGCTGCGGGAGCTGCGGTCGCTGGTGGACCGGGGCGGCCACCGGATCAGCTTCCCGGTGGAGGTGCGCTTCGCGCCCGCCGATGACGTGTGGCTCTCGACGGCGTACGGGCGGGAGACCGCGTACGTGGCGGTGCACGTGTACAAGGGGGCGCCGTACCAGCGCTACTTCGCCGACGCCGAGGCGGTGTTCACGGCGGTGGAGGGGCGGCCGCACTGGGGGAAGATGCACACCAAGGACAGGGCGTACCTGGAGCGGGTGTACCCGAGGTTCGCCGACGCGATGGAGGTCCGCGAGCGGATGGACCCTGAGCGCCGGTTCGCCAACGCCTACACCGAGCGCGTGTTCGGCCCCTGAGATCGTTGATGGGAAACCCTGTACCGGCCGCGGGCACGTCGAGGGGCGCGCGGGCAGCCGAACCCGCACTGCTCTCGGGAGAACGCCCCTCAGACCTCGCCGACGGGGTCGTTCTCCCCGAACAGCGGGACCTGAACGGAGCCTGCCCGCGCATGCTCTCCGAGACGGCGCGAGGGAGGCCCCGTCCGGGGCCTTTCGGTCCGGACGGGGCCTCCCTCGGGGGCGGGGCGGTGGCGAGGGGGCCGTCAAGCGCGCTGCGACCTCCGCCGCCATGCCCCGAAGCCGTGTCAGGGGGTGGCGCCGCTCTCGGGCACCGAGCGCTGGGGGGTCTGCTGCTGGCTGCCGGTCCCGCTCTGGCCCGATCCCGAGCCATCGGATCCGTCGCCGGAACCGTCCTGCTCCGAGCCGGTGTCGCCGCCGGTGTCCGATTCGCCCTCGGTATCGCCGCCGGTGTCACCCCCGGTATCGCCGCCGGTGTCGGTGCCCTCGTCGGTACCGTCGTCGGCGCCCTCGCCGCCGGTCTGGCCCTCGGACCCGTCGGTGCCGTCGGTGTCGGTGTCCGGCGTGGGCTGCACCCCGTCGGTCCCGCCGGTCTCCTGCTGCCCCCCGTCGTCGGTGCCCGGTGTCGGCTGCACCTGCCCGTCGTCCACCTGCTGGGTCTGGGAGGTCCCGCCGAGGATGGACGGCGACGAGTGGTCGGTCTTGCCGTGCACGGTGTCGGTCAGGCTCCGCCCGGTCAGCAGCTCGAAGACCAGGATCACCAGCATGACGCCGACGAACACGACCGCGGCCGGGATGATCAGCGCCTTGTAGCGCTGCCACCAGCCGCGCTCGTCCCCGGCCTCCGCGCCCTCGTCCCCGTCGAGCGGGTCGGCGCCGTCGGGGGCGGCGCCGGAGAGGCTCGGTAGGGCGCGTGTGGCCTCGGGGTCCCCGACGCCGCCCAACGCCCGGGTAGGCGCGTCGGCCGCGTCCTGCGCCTGAGTGGGGGCACCGGCCCCGTCCCCGGGGCCGTCCGCCGGGCGGTGGCCGGATCCGGCCGCGGTCGTCCGGGCGGCGCCCCCGTGCCCTTCGGCGGCCGCGCGGGCCGCGCCCTGCACGCGTGCACCGTGCAGGGTCATCCCGGCGCGGGCCGCCGCCTCCTTGGCCTTGTCCTGGCTGCGCTCCAGCCAGTGCTGGGTGATGGCGGTGCCCGCGGTGCTGAGCACACTCATCACGGCGGCACCGAAGATGGTGCCGTAGACGCCGAGGAACGACGCGGCGGTGGCGGCCGTCAGCGTGGCCACACCGCCCGCGATCACCTGCGGCATGCTCAGGTTGATGCGTCGGTTGCCGCCGTCGCCGTCCCCGGAGTCCTTGTAGTCCTTGCCGTCGTCGCCGCCGCCGTCGGCGGCCGCACGTGCGCGCGCGCCGTGGCGCGCGCCCTCATCGGGCTCGGCCATCCTCCCCCCTCTGTACGCCGCGCAGGGCGGCGCTCCCCCGTCGGATCGCTGGGTCCGGGCCGGTCGGCGCCGCCCCCTGCGGCGCCCGACTCCCGACCCATATCCGGACAACCTACGCGAATCCCATCTAAGCTCTTGTTAAGGCGCGGCATTGAATACATCACCCCGCGGTCACGGTGCGCGTGTCGATTTGGCACCCGCGTCGCCCGCCCCACCCGTGGCCTCATGGTCCGCAGCGGGCGCGCGGGTTAGCATCACCCGCAGGAGGATGCCGACCGACGACCGGAGCGCGCACGCCGCACGTCCCCTCCCACATGCCAAGATTGGCTCTGGGCACGCCCGGGCGCCGGTGGCCGGCGCACGGAGGCCCACGGTTCGGACATGCCGGGCGGGGTACTGGCCGAACACCCGGATGCCGAACAGACTGGGAACGCGGGGGATGGCTGAGGACCCACCCTCGACGGGAAGCGCGAAAGGGAGGGCGATGCAGGAGCTTCGCCTGGTGGCCGTGAGCGAGGACGGCACCTACCTGGTGCTGGCGAGCGCCGGCCGCGGTACCCGTTTCACGCTGCCCGTCGACGACCGTCTCCGCGCCGCCGTCCGCGGCCAGTTCTCCCGGCTCGGCCAGTACGAGATCGAAGTGGAGAATCCGTTGCGCCCCAAGGAAATCCAGGCCCGGATCCGCTCTGGAGAGACGGCGGAGGCGATCGCCGAGCTCGCCGGCATCCCCATCGAGCGCGTCCGCTGGTTCGAGGGCCCGGTCCTGCAGGAGCGCGAGTTCATGGCGCAGCAGGCGCAGCGGGCCTCCGTGCGCGGTCCCGGGGACACCGCGCCCGGCCCCGCGCTGGGCGACCTGGTCTCCGAACGGGTGGGACCGCACCAGCTGGAGACCGGCGAGGCGGTCTGGGACGCCTGGAAGCGCGAGGACGGGAGCTGGCACGTGAAGCTGGCCTTCCTGCTGGACGGGCAGGAGCGCCTGGCGCACTGGGTGTTCGAGCCCCGGCGGCGCACGGTCGTGCCGGTCGACGACGAGGCGGCGCGCTTCTCCGACCCGTCCGCGGGCGGCGTGTCCGGCGACGGCGGGGCGACGGTCACCCCGTTCGTGCCGCGCCGCCAGGGGGCCCACGAGCCCGCCGCCCGGACCGACGGGCCGCTGGCCAGACCCGGGGCCGAGGAGCCCGCCCCACAGCGTTCCGCGCAGGCCCCGGCCGACCCCCCGCAGCACCAGGCCCCGCCCCCGGCGGAGGCGCCCCCGGCAGCCGCCCGGGAGGAGACGGCCCCGGCCGGACCCGCCGAGCGGCCCGCCGCCCGGGCCCACACGGCGCCGACCGAGCGCGCACTGACCGAGACCGAGCGGGCCTTCACCCGGACCGGCCGCGAACGCGCGGTCCCGGGGGCCGACCGGTCGGCCCCCGGCGCCGACCCGGCCCTCCCGGGCAACGTGCCCCCGCGCCCCGGGCGCGAGCGCCCGGCCCAGGAGCCCGAGCAGGCGTTCCCGGAGTCCGGCCCCGCCTACCCCGCGGCCGAGCGCGCGTACCCCGGGGCCGACCCGGGCGCGCCGGGTACCGACCGGACGGTCCCACGGGACGAGCCCGCGGCTGAGCGCACCGGCGAACGCCGGGACGACCGCATGCCTGAGCGCCCGGTCGAGCGCGCAGCACAGGTCGGGCCCGAGGACGACGTGCTCCCTTCCGCCCCGGACCGCCGAAGCGAGCCCGCGGCGGAGGCGCAGGCGCCCCCGCGCGAGCGCGCCGAGCGCACCGACAGGGGCGAGAGAGGCGAGCGGACGGCGCGCCCGCGCCCGTCGATGGGGCCCGCGATCCCGGAATCGGGGACGCGCAGACCCACCGAGCGGCCCCAGGAGCCGCGCGGCCGCACCCCGGTGACGGCACGGGCGACCGACCAGGACGACCAGAAGGGCCGTGCCTCGGGGACCGGGGACTCGGTCTCGGCGGCCGCAGCCGCCGGAGGCGGAGCCGCCCAACCCGCCAGAAAGAAGGGACGCGGCCGCCGCGCGTCGGTCCCGTCGTGGGACGAGATCATGTTCGGATCCAAGAAGCCGGAGTAGGAACGGCCGCCGGGCGTGCGCGTGGTCACCGGAGGGCGCGGCGAGGCAGAGCTGGCGCCCCACTCGCGGTCCCCGGGCGGGCGGCAGGCCGCCG
>NZ_ANBH01000085.1 GCF_000341185.1 Nocardiopsis chromatogenes YIM 90109 | reverse complement strand
GGGCGCAAGGAAGAGCAGCGGCGACGAGGCAGGTCGGCGGCCCTTCCGGCAGCGTCGTCGGGTGGCGAGCGTGCGGATGGTCGCCGTTCTCGGCGGCGACGGCGGAGCAGGTAGCCCGCTCACGGTCCCCGGCCGGGCGGTAGGTCGCCGGGGCGCAGGGAAGAAGGCGGCGACGGAGTGAGTGGCTGATTCCCTGGCCCTGCTTGCCGTCCGGCGGGGTCCTCGCGGTCCGGGTAGGCGCCGCGAGCGGCAGGGTTCGCGGCCTTCGGCGCCCGTGGCGGCCCGCTGCCCCGTTCTGCGATCTCCGCCAGGGCCGTGGCCTGGGTGAATACTCCGCATCAGGTGCGGGAGGGGCGGGGGCGCGTCCGCCGACGCCCCCGGCGGCCTCAGAGCGACGAACACCGCGATACCAGAACAGGTTCCGGGAAGGATTTGTCTTGTCCGCACCCTCCTGGGGTGTTCCGGTCGGGTGCGGAGGTGGACACGGGGCCGACTGGTGCCCCGCTCTCGAACCCCGTCCGGGCTGCAGGCCGCCGGGCGCGTGGACGGTTGCCGTGTCCGGCGGCGACGGCGAGAGCCGGGCGGTTCCCCGGGCCTGCCTGCCGTCCGGCAGGTTCCTCGCGCTCCAGGAAGGCGGCGGACCAGCAGGTATCCCGCTCACGGACCCCGGCCGTCCGCCGGGCCGCCGGGGTGTGGGGCGGGAGGGCAGCGACGAGGAACGGTCGGCGGCCCTTGCCGCAGCGCTGTCGGCCGCCCGGCGTGTGCGTGGTCGCCGTGTTGGGCGGCGACGGCGAGGACTGGGCGGTTCCCGGGCCTTGCTTGCCGGGCGGCGGGCCTCTGGCGGTCCGAGAAGGCGGCATGGCCCCGGGGTTCGCGGTCTTCGACACCCGGGGCGCCCCCTTGGCCCGCACCGCACCACCCGGCAGTGCC
>NZ_ANBH01000084.1 GCF_000341185.1 Nocardiopsis chromatogenes YIM 90109 | reverse complement strand
CAGCGACGTTCCCGGCGGCCCCGGAGCGACGAACACCGCGATTCCAGAACATGCCCTAGGGGCGCTATGCCCTGTTTCGACCCGATCGAGGTGTTCGGCGCGGCCGTGGGGGCGGGCGCGCGGCCGTCCGGGCGCCTCCGCCGGGCTCGCGGGGCCCGTGCGGGGCCGATATCGGCTACACGCCGTGATGCCGGGCTCGACTAACGGCTCTGGTGTGCTGTTTAGGGGCCTTCTGGCGCCGGATCCTGTTCACGGGTCGCGATGAACGCACGCCCGCTCCGCCCGCGCGGCCGCCCCGGCCGTCGAACAGGACGAGGGAGGCGCCCCGGCGCCCCGGCGCCCGGGAAACCGGGCGAAGCGGACACCGGGCCGGTGCCGGCGGGACCGGAACCCGCCTTCCGGACCCCACGGGCACCCCCGGGGCATCCATGGTCGTGGAACCTGCGCGGGACCACTGGCCGGGTGGCGGTGCCGCCGCCCTGGATCGCCGAACTCCCACGGCGTGCCCGATATACCCGGAATGCGCTCCAGCGGGCCGCCCCTCTGGGCCCGGGCGCCGACCCGGCGGCCGCCACGAGCGCGGGCGACCACCCGCCCACCCGGCCGCGCCGCCTTCCCGCACCGCGAGGAGCCCGCCGCCCGGCCTGAGCCCGCGAGCGGGGTACCTGCTGGTCCCGTCGCTGCCGACCACGGCGACCACGCACGCGCACGGCGGCCGACAACGCTGCCGGAGGGGGCGCCGACCTCCCCTCGTCGCCGCCTGCTCCCTCACACCCCGCCGACCTGCCGCCCGGCCGGGACCGGGGAACGGGGTACCTGCTCAGCCGCTGTCAGCCCGGACCGGGAAGAACCCGCCCCTCCCGGCAGGCAGGGCCGGGGAACCGCTCCGCTCGCTCCGTCGCCGCCCATTACGGCGACCAGCCACACGCCCCAAACTCGACAGCGCTGCGAGGACAGGCGCCGACCTTCGTCGTTGCTGCCCGGTCACCTCACGCCTCGGTGGCCCGCCGCCCGCGAGCGGGTACCTGCTGCGCCGCTTTGCCTGCCGGACCGCGAGCGACCCGCCGCCCGGCAGGCAGGACCCGGGAACCGCCCCGCTCACTCCGTCGCCGCCATCAACGGCGACCACGCACACACCCGCCGCCCGACAGCGCTACCGGAAGGGCCGCCGACCAGGCTCGTCGCGGTGGCCGGATCTCGTCCGGCCGAGGACCCGACCCGAGTACGGGGAGGCGGGGATTCGGACGGCTCCAGCGCCTGATACCCCACTCTCCGCCGCCGGAGGCGTCACTCCCCTGGGGCCTCGGGTTCCTTAGGTTCCCCTGCCGAGGACTCCTCTTCGGAGGACACCAGGAAGGGGCGCACCATCGCCGGGGTCACCCCGGCTGCGAAGGACACCGACTCGGCGAAGTCCGCGTCCACGGCCGTATATCCCCCTGCCCCGGCCCCCACCGCGGCCGTCAGGTGGGCCAGTCCCGCGCGGCGCTGGAAGAGGCTCTGCCGCCACAGCCACCCCACGATCGCCTCGCGCTGCACCATCGCCTGCTTGCGGGCCAGCGATCCTGACCGAACGCTGATACGGCGCTCATCCCGCCCGTGCCCCAACGACCGGTACCGGTCGACCGCCAGAGGCACCCCGAGCACAGCCAGCAGCACCAGCGGCGCCGCCGCCCAGTACCAGCCCGCCACGGCCGCCGCCGCGGCCCCCAGCACGGGCAGCGTCAGCGCGCGCACCAACCTGCGCCGCAGGGCGGCGCGCGGGTGCCGCTCCAGGCCTCCCTCGTAGCCGCCCAGCGTCTCCCCGACGATCCGCCCCACCTGGGCCCTGGGCCCCGCGGGCAGCAGCACCGCACGTGTGGAGGCGTCCCCCAGCCCGGTCATGATGGCCCGCAGCCGCACGACCGAGCGCGTCCGCTCCAGCGGGCTGTCGGCCAGCTCGTACCCCCGGACCCGCCGCCGCTCCAGGGTCACGCTCTGGCGGGTGAACAGCCCCCGCTCGGTGACCAGGGATTCCTCTCCGCCGACCAGCCGGAACCGCCAGTGGCCCACCGTGTAGGCGACGACGGCGAAGAGCGGCATCAGCAGGACGAGGACCAGCAACAGCGCGCCCACCAGACCGGCCACGACGAGGACACCGCCCTCGGCGAAGGCCCACTCGTAGAGCACCAGCGCGCGCTCGCTCGCCTCCAGCGCCCCCATCCGCTCCAGCAGGTCGCCCAGGCCTTGCGAGAGCAGCCCGAACACCGCCGCCAGCGCCACGAACGGCGTGAGCAGGTAGCCCACGCTGAGCATCCCGTAGGAGTACCAGCGCGTGGGCATGCTGAAGTACTCGTGCTCGGGGGCGGGCGCCAGGGCGCCGCTGTCGGGGGCGCCGGAGGGCTCCGCGGCCTCGCCGGGGTCGGCCCGGCCGTCCTCGGCGCCGTTCCCCGTCGCCTCCCCGGCGGTGCGCGCGCTCCGGAGCACGGCGCGGCGGTGGAGCAGGTCGTCGCGGAGGCGCCCGGCCTCGGCGGCCGACACCGCGTCGAGCTTGCCCTCTTCGTCGCCGCCTCCGCCCGCCGCGGCCTCCACCTTGACGACCGCCAGCCCGAGCACCCGGTGGACCAGGCTCGTGGTGACGTGCACCCCCCGGATCCGCTCCAGCGGGATGGTGCGGCGCGACCGCCCGATCCAGCCCTTCCGGATCTCCAGCCGTTCGGCCGCGACCTGGTAGCGGAAGGTGAGCCAGGTGTAGACGCCGGTGGCGACCATGCCGACCAGTGCCGCGAAGAGGCTGCCGAGCACCCAGGGGTTCTGCGTCGCGCCGAAGGCGATCAGCGCCAGCGGCACGATGAAGTTCTTCATATAGGTCACCGGCGCGGCGACCAGCATCAGCGGGCTCAGGCGCCGCCACGGCTCGGCCGGGGGGAGCGGTTCCGGCGGTTCCGCCGGTTCCGTGTCCGGGGCCTGGGCCGTGGCCGGGAGCGTGTCCGGGGGTGGGGCCGCGTCCGGGGTCGTGTCCAGGGCCGGGTCGGCCCCGCCGGCCTGCTCGCCGCCGGGCCCCTCCCCGGTCGGCCGCTCCTGCTCCTCCCCCGGGTCCCGCTCTCCGCGCGCGCTCATGTCGCGTCGTCCCGCAGCTCACCCGCGCGCACCGCGAGGTCCTCGGAGATCTTCCGGGCCTGGTCGGCGTCGAGCCCCTCGATCGTGGAGGACCCGGCGTGCGAGGCGGTCTGCACCTCCAGCGTCGCCACCCGGAACATCCGCTCGAACCACCCCTGGGTGTGGTCCACCGTCTGGATGCGGCCGATCGGCACCAGCTGCCATTCCCGGCCGATCCACCCCTTGCGGGTGTAGATGACGTCCTCGGTGACCTCCCACCGGTGCACCCGGAAGCGGAAGCGCGGCACGACCGCCGTCTCCACGACCCCGTACACCGCGTATGCCACCGGCACCCACCAGGCGTTGCGGCTCGCCCAGTCCGGGATCCACGACCAGCCGACGGTCATCGCCCCCCAAGCGGCGAAGCCCAGGACGGCGACGGTCACCAGGTGCCCCACCGCCGATCCGAGGGTCCACATGGGGACGGCGCGGGGTGAGACGCGGTGCTGGGGTGGGCGTAGACGGCTGTTCATCACGCGGCCGAGTCTACGGGCGCGCCGTCAGCGCCCGCAGCGCCCAGAAGCCGCAACGTCGGGCAAAGAACGGGCCATCTCCGAAATGGGCGCCGACCCCGCGGTGTTGTCCCCCGTGCCGGACGCCCCGGCCGCCGACGGCCGCCGCCCCGGCCGCCCTTGCGCACCACCGCTCCGACCACCCGCCCCGGCCGCCCCGTGACGCGCGGCTGTCAGCCGACATCTCAGTGCTTTGTCAGTCGCCCCCTTCAGACTTGGTCCTGTTACATCCCATTTGGAGGCACAGATGACAGACGCCATCCGCGCGGAGGGCCTCGTGAAGCGGTTCAAGGGGACCACCGCGCTCGACGGGGTCGACCTCGTCGCGCGCGCGGGGGCCGTGCTGGGCGTCCTCGGCCCCAACGGGTCGGGAAAGACGACGACCGTCCGCATCCTGGCGACCCTGCTGACCCCCGACGGCGGCCACGCCACCGTCGCCGGCCACGACGTCGTGCGCGAGCCGCACGAGGTGCGCCGCAGCATCGGGCTGACCGGCCAGTACGCCGCCGTCGACCAGGACCTGACGGGCACCCAGAACCTCGTGCTCATCGCCCGGCTGCTGGGCTACCCGCGCGCGGGGGCGCGCGCCCGCGCCGCCGAGCTGCTGGCCCGGTTCTCCCTCAGCGACGCCGCGGACCGCCCCGCCAAGACCTACTCCGGCGGCATGCGCCGCCGCCTCGACCTGGCCGCGAGCCTGGTCGGCCGCCCCTCCCTGCTGTACCTGGACGAGCCCACCACCGGCCTGGACCCGCACAGCCGCAACGAGCTGTGGGACGTGGTGCGGGGGCTGGTCGACGACGGGGTGACCGTGCTGCTGACCACCCAGTACCTGGAGGAGGCCGACCAGCTCGCCGACGACATCGCGGTGCTCGACCACGGCAAGGTCATCAGCCGCGGCACGCCCGACGAGCTCAAGGGCCGCGCCGGGGCCCAGGTGCTGCAGGTGCAGCCGCTGCACGCCGGTGAGCTGGAGCGGGTCGGCGGCATCGTGGAGCGGGTCACCGGAAACGAGGTGCGCACCAACGAGCGCACCGCCAGCGCCTCGGTCACCGACCCGGCGGTGATGCCGGAGGTGGTGCGCCGCCTGGACGAGGCCGGCATCTCCGTGGCCGAGCTCAACCTGCGCAAGCCCAGCCTCGACGAGGTGTTCCTGGCGCTGACCGGGCGCCCGGCCGAGGACACGACCGGCGGCGCCGACGGCGCCGCCCCTGCCGAGAGGACGCACGCATGAGCACCGCGACGACCGCGGAGCCGGTGGAGGAGGCCACCGCAGCGCCGCCCGCGCCCCGCGTCACCCCCGCGGTGGCGGTGCGGCACGGGGCGCTGCTGGCCTGGCGCAGCCTGCTCAAGATCAAGCGCAACCCCGAGGAGGTCCTCGGGCTGACGTTCATGCCGCTGATGTTCGTGGCCCTGTTCGTGTTCGTGTTCGGGCAGGCCATGATGGGCGACTGGCAGGTCTACCGGGACTTCATCATCCCCGGCATCACCGCCCAGTCGGTCATCTTCGCCACGATCGGCACCGGTGTGGCGCTCAACACCGACATCGAGAAGGGCATCTTCGACCGGTTCCGGTCGCTGCCCATCGCCCGCTCGGCCCCGCTGGTCGGGGCGATCCTGGGCGACCTGGTGCGCTACGGCCTCACGGTGATCGCCGTGCTGGTGGTGGCCGTGCTCATCGGCTACCGCCCGGAGGGCGGCGTGTTCGGCGTCGTGGCGGCGGGCGCGGTGGTGATGCTGTTCGCCTTCGCGCTGTGCTGGCTGTCGGCGTTCATGGGGCTGCTGCTGCGCACCCCGATGGCGGTGAACATCTTCGGGTCGGTGTGGATGTTCCCGCTGACCTTCGGCGCCTCGACGTTCGTCGACCCGGACGACATGCCCTCCTGGATGGGGGCGTTCGCGAAGGTGAACCCGGTCACGCACGTGACCGACACGATGCGCGGCCTGATGGAGGGCGGCCCGGTGGCCGTGCCCCTGATGTGGACGCTGGTGTGGGTGGTCGTCCTGATCGGGATCTTCTTCCCGCTGGCGACCCGCGCCTACAAGCGCCGCGCCTAGACCGTTGATGGGAGATTTCTGAACCTGCTGCGGACACGGCGGGGGGCGCCCGCGGCCGGTGTGTGCGGGCCGGGCGCCCCAGAGGACCGGGCCGGTGGTCCGGGCACTGAAGGGGCCGTTGGGGCCGGGGCGTGCCGGAGGGGCGNNGGTCGGCCCCCCGGTCGAGCCCCCGCCGGTGGTCCCCGACCACTGATCGGGGCACACCTATTCCCTCAACGATCCAGCGGCCGCACGGCCGGGGCAGCTGGAGCGCGCCCCGGCCGCTGAGACGGATACGCGCGGCCTCCCGCCTGAACACGGCGGGGGCCGCTCGCCGTCGCGGCGGTCCTGTCGGCCGCGCCCGACCGGCCCCCTCCGTGGGCAGGGGCCGCCTACCCCCACTCCCCGACGACCCGGTCCACCATCTCGACCGCCTCCCCCGGTTCAGCCGACGCCCCGCGCGCGTACTCCTCCTCGTAGCGGTCCCGCCCCAGCTCCTTGACCAGGTCGTGTGCCAGCGCGCGCAGGGCGCCGTCGGTCGTGAACGGCAGCCCCCGGAGCGCCTGCGCGGCCCCCAGCAGCCCCGCCGCCTCCACCGCGCGGCCGTCCGCGGCCCCCAGGACCAGCGCGGCCGCCTCCGCCACCGTCGCCGCCTGCTGGCCCTGGAGCCACGTGTCGAGCAGCCGCCAGGCGCCCGCCGCCGCGCTCCGGGCCGCGCCGGTGTCCCCCGTGGCCAGGTAGGCCCGGGACAGCACCGTCCTCCACATCGGTTCCATGTGCAGGCGCGCCACCGAGTTGATCTGGTCGGCCCCGGAGAGCACGTCCAGCAGCCGGTCCCGCGCCGCCTCCGGGGCCCCGCCGCGCAGCTCGACCTCGGCCCGGTAGAAGGCCAGGGACTGCCGGGTGTCGGGGGTGGCCGCCGACGCCTCGGCCTCGTCCAGCACTCCGGCCGCCCACTCCACGCGCCCCGCGCGCGCACCGATCGCCGCCCAGTTCCCCAGCAGCGCCGCGAGCTGGTCGGCCAGGCCCAGTTCGCGGGTGGTACGCACGGCCTCCCCGATCAACTCCTCGGCCCGCTCGGTGTCCTCGAACGCCTCCAGCTCGGCCAGCAGGAACAGCACGTGGGTCAGCACCCACCGGTCCCCGCCGCGGCGCACCTCGGCGCCGACCGCCCGGAGCCGGTCCAGCGCCTCGCCCGACCGCCCCGGGAAGGACTGCATGACCAGCGTGGCCGTGAACGCCCCCAGGTAGGCGCGCCGCCACGGGCCGCCGCGCCGGGCCGAAGCGTCCAGCCGCTCGACCGTGCCCTGCGGGTCCCGCCCCAGCATGGCCAGGAACACCGGAACGAACACCAGGGAGAGGTGGTCCTCGCAGCGCTCCCCCGAGGCGTGCACGATCCGCTCGATGGCCTCCAGCTCGGTGCGGATCGCCTCCACGACCTGCCCGGCCTCCTCCGGGCCGGAGACCCGGCGCCCCATGTCCTTCTCGATGGCGTGGGCGAAGCGGCACTCGGCGTAGGCCAGCTCGCGGCCGGGCGGGGGCGCGTCCCCGGCCAGCGCCAGCGCGTCCTCGGCCCAGCGCGACAGGTCCGACCAGGCGTCCACCCGCATCGCGTACAGGAACGCGGTGTGCACCATGTCCAGGGCGGCAGCGGCGTCGCCGGAGGCGACGGTGCGGCGCACCGCCGCCGCGTAGTTCTCGTGCTCCTCGCGCAGCCGCGCCAGCCATTCGAGCTGGCCCGGGCCGCGCAACGGCTCCTCGGCCGCACCCCACAGCCACCGCATGTGCCGGGCGTGCGCGGCGCGGACCCGGTCGCGCTCGCCGCTCTCGGCCAGTTTTTGGGCCCCGTAGGCGCGCACGGTCTCCAGCATCCGGTAGCGGGGCTGGCCGTGCCCGCCCGCGTCCGCGCCGTCCGCCTCCACCAGCGACTTGTCGACCAGGGCGAACAGAACCGACCACACGTCGCGGCCGCCGACGGTGCCGCCCCCGGAGGGCGGCGGGGCGCCGAGGGCGTGTTCCCCGTCCCCTCCGGCCCCCTCGGGCACACCGTCTCCTTCGGGCGCGCCGTCCCTCCCGAGCGCCTCGTCGGCGCACACCGCCTCAACCGCGTCCAGGGAGGCGCCCCCGGCGAACACCGACAGGCGCCGCAGCAGCGCCTGCTCGGCCCCGTCCAGCAGCTCCCAGCTCCAGTCGACCACCGCCTGCAGCGTCTGGTGGCGGGGGCGCACCTGGCGCGGCCCCGAGGCCAGCAGCCGGAACCGGTCGGTGAGCCGCTCGGCCAGCTGCGGCAGCGGCATCGCCCGCACCCGGGCCGCCGCCAGCTCCAGCGCCAGCGGCATCCCGTCCAGCTCCCGGCAGATCCGCACGACCGGCCCGGCGGTGGCCTCGTCCACGGCGAAGGACGGCCGCCAGGCCCGCACCCGGTCGGCGAA
>NZ_ANBH01000083.1 GCF_000341185.1 Nocardiopsis chromatogenes YIM 90109 | reverse complement strand
GGGGGCCCCGCCTCCAGCCGCTCCCCGGTCACGCCGAGCGGTTCGCGGCTGGTGGCCAGCACCCTCACCCCGGGGCAGACGGCCAGCAGCCGCTCCATGGCGTCGGCGACGTCGCCCACCAGGTGCTCGCAGTTGTCGGCGACCAGCAGCAGCCGCCGCCCGGAGAGCACCTCGGCGGCGCGCCCCAGCGGGTCGTCGGCGGCCCCGCCCACCTGGAGGGGGGTGACGGCGCGCTCGCGCACCCCCAGCGCGTCCAGCAGCGCCTCGGGCACGGCCGCGCCGTCGCGCAGCGGGGCGAGGTCGATGAACCACACCCCGTCGGGGACCAGGTCGGCGCGCTCGGCGGCCAGGCGGGTGCCGGTCTCCACCGCCAGCCGGGTCTTGCCCGACCCGCCCGGGCCCACCAGGGTGACCAGCCGCTCGCCGGAGAGCAGCCCCAGGGCGGCGCTCAGCTCCTCGTCTCGGGCCACGAACGCGGTCAGCGACGCCGGGAGCCGCACCGGCGGCGCGTCCGCGCCGGGCGACGCGGGCGCGGGCCCGGCCTGCGCGCCGTCCCCGGCCGCCGGGCCGCCGTCCCCGGCCGCACCGGCCCGCTCCGGCGCCGCCCCGGCGGGGGCGGACCCTTCCAGCTCCCCGCGCAGCAGCCGCAGGTGCAGCTCGGCGATGCGCTCGGAGGGGTCGATGCCCAGCTCCTCGGCCAGGCCGGTGCGCAGCCCCTCGTAGGCCGAGAGCGCGTCCACCGTGCGCCCGGAGGCCGCCAGCGCCCGCATCAGCAGCNCATCAGCAGCCCCCCCGGCCGCTCGCGCAGCGGCTCGCGGGCGGCCAGCGCCTCGATCTCGGGCAGCGCGGCGATGTGGTCGCCCGCCTCGACCCGCGCCTCCAGGTACTCGGCCTGCACCGCGCGCAGCTGCTCGGCCAGCCGGACCGCCTCGCCCTCGCCGCCGGCCTCGGCGAACTCGGGCAGCGGGTCGCCCCGCCACAGCTCCAGCGCCCGGCCCAGCAGGTCGGCCGCGTCCGCGGCGGCGCCCCGGGCCCGGGCGCGCCGCCCCTGGCGCACCAGGTCCTCGAACCGCCACAGGTCGACCTGCTCGGGGGCGACCTCCAGCCGGTAGCCGGAGGCGTCGCCGACCACCGGCGCCTGGTCGCCGAGCACCTTGCGCAGCCGCGACACCAGCGCCTGCAGCGCGTTCGGAGCCCCGGCCGGGGCGTCGGAGCCCCAGATCCCGTCGATCAGGCGCTCGGTGCCCACCGTGCGCCCGGGGGCCAGCAGCAGCATGGCCAGCAGGCGGCGCAGGCGGTTGCCGCCCACCGCGACGGGCCGGCCCGCACCGTCGCGCACCGCCAGTGGACCGAGAATGGAGAACCGCACCGTCATATGATCCCCGATGCGGCCCCCGCTCCCTCCCCGCTTCGCCCCTCCGCGTCGGCCGGGCCCGGCCACAGGGGCGGGGCGGAGGCGGGGACACCCCCGCCTTCCGGGGTCCGCGCCCGCCCGCACGGCAGTAAGGTGCGGTGGGAAGAAGCAGCAAGACGCGCCCCGCGCACGGCATCCGGCCCCTCGGCCCCGACGACCCATTCGCAGGAGCCCCATGAACTCGGCAGCACGTCACCGTTCCCCCGGCCCCGGCCGCGCGGTCCGCTCACGTGCCCCCGGAAGGCGCAGAGCCGTGCTGGCGGCCGGCGCGGCGGCCGCCCTGGCCGCCGCGGGCGGCTGCACCGGGTTCACCCCCGGGAACGGCGAGCTGACCGAGGACATCAACGTCAGCAGCACCCTGCTGATGGAGGGGTCGATGCTGCCCGACGCCTTCACCTGCCGCGGGGAGGAGAAGGCCGGCTCGCCCCCGCTGCAGTGGTCCGGACAGCCCGAGGACATCGGCTCCTTCGCCATCGTCGCCGACGACCCGGGATCGGCCGAGGTGTTCTGGGTGCTCTTCGACCTGGATCCGGCCACCGTGGAGATCCGCCAGGACGGCGTCCCCCAGCCGGCGCAGACCGGGGAGAACAGCTTCGGCGACACGGGCTACACTCCGCCGTGCCCGGAGGAGGACGACCCGCACGAGTACCGGTTCACCGTATATGCGCTGGACCAGAAGCTGGAGCTGCCGCAGGGCGCGCCGCTCACCGACACTCTGGAGGGCATCTCCGCGCATACGGTGGCCCGGGGGTCGCTGGTGACGGCGGCCGAGTAGCCGGGCCCGGACACGCCCCGCCCGGCCCACAGGGCCCGACCGCCCGACCGGCGGCCGACCGCCGCGCAGGCGAAAAATTCGGCGGTCACCCGCTGCACTCGCGGCACAACTGGGCATAAAGTGGGGCCGTGTCCCCCCTGCATTTGCTGATGACCGAAAACGTATCCGACTGTGCGAGGCGCCTGCGCCGCCCGAGCGCGCGTTCGGCGCCCCGTCCCGGGGGCCACCAGTCCGCGCACGTCACCCCCGCCGGTGGCACCTCCGTCCCCGACACGGCCACGGCCCCAAGGGTGGTGCAAGTATGACCGTACTGATCGCAACGATCGTCGCGATCATCGTCGTCCTTCTCGTCCTCGTGCTGATCCTGCTGGGTATGCGGGCTCTCAACCACGGGCGCGAGGACGATTTCGACGACTACGACGACGGCTACGGCGAGGGCTCGGACGAGGGGGAGGACGCCCCCCGCCCGGCGCGCCGCGGCCGCTCCCGCCGCTCCCGCGCCTCGGCGGACTGGGACGACGACTCCGACATCTCCGGCAGCTCCTTCTGGTCCGACACCGACATGGACGGCGCCGACGACGACGAGCCCGCGCCGCGCGGCCGCTCGCGCGCCGGGCGCCGCGAGGCGCGCCGGGACACGCGCGCGGAGGCCACCGGCCCCATGGACGGCGTCGACGACGAGGACGACGCCTCCGGGGACGAGCCGGAGCCGCGCGGCCGGTCCCGCTCCGGCCGCCGCCGGGGCCGCCGCGAGACCCGCGCCGAGGCCACCGGTCCGATGGCGGGCGTCGACGACGAGGACGCGCCGGAGGCCTACGGGGCACCCGAACCGGAGCCCGAACCCGCCTCGCGCCGCTCCCGCGGGCGCCGGGCCCGCCGCGAGCACGAGGCCGACGCCCCGCAGCCCGCCTCCGCCGAGCCCGCCTCCGCCGGGGCCGGTGCGGGGGCCGACGACGGGCTCGCCAAACTCGCCAGCCTGGGCCAGGGCGCCGCCCCTGCACCGGCGGCCGCCGAGCCCGCCGCGCCCTCGGCCCCGCACGACCCGCTGGGCACGGCGCCCGGCGCGGCCCCGTCCCCGGCCCCCGACCCCCTCGCCGGGACGGCCGCGAGCGCGACGTACGACCCCCTCGGGGCCCACTCGGCCCCCGCGGCCCCGCCCTCCACGGCCCCGTCCCCGGCGTCCTCCCCCGCTCCGGCCGCCGACGACCCGCTGAGTGGGCCCTCCACCGCCGCCTCCCCCGGCAGAGCGTTCGGGTCCTCCTTCTCGCCCTCGCCCTCCCCCGCCGCCGACCCGCTGGGCGCGCCGTCCTCCTCCTACGGCTCCGCCGCCCACACCCCGTCGGCCCCCGCCTCCCCCCTGGGGACGCCGTCGTCCTATGACACCGGCTCCTACGGCACCGGCGCCTACGACACGGGGTCGTTCACCACCGGCTCCTCCCCCACGGGCGCATCGGCCACGGGCGCGTTCACCACCGGTTCGCACAGCCGCGGCTCCTACTCCGCGCCCGCCGCGGGGTCCCCCTTCGACACCGGCGAGTACTCCCGCCCGTCGATGCCGGACTACGAGCGCGGCCCGGGTTCGCCCTACGACACCGGCAACCACTCCCGGCCCGCCACGCCCTACGGTGCGACCGGCCCGGCGCCGTCCCCGGCCCCCTCGGCCTACGACACCGGGTCGCACGCCCGCCCTGTCTCCGGGTCGCCCTACGACACCGGCGACTACAGCCGCGCGGCCGCGCTCGGCGGCGGCTACGGGTCCGCCTCGTCCCCGTACGACACCGGCAGCTACTCGCGCCCGTCCTATGGGGCGCAGGCGCCGGTGGGCGAATCGTTCGGGGCGGGCGACCGCGGGGCGGGGACCGAGCCCGCCGCACCGCTGTGGTCGAGCATGGACACCGGGTCGCACCGCCGCCCTGAGGCGCCGTCGGCCCCGCCCCCCGCGCCCGCCTCCGACTTCGGCGGCGAGTACGGGGGCGCCTACGGCCCCTCCGACCGTTTCGGCGGCGGCGACACCGGCGGGTACGCCTCGCCCGGGGCGCCCTACGGCGCGCCGCCCGAGCACGCCACCGGGGGAGTGCCGTCGATGGCGCCGCGCACCGGGTTCGAGCCGGGCTACGGGGGCTCCTCCTACGGGCAGGCCGCCTCCTACGGGACGGGAGGCTACGACAGCGGGGCCCTCGGCTCCCCCTACGGCGCCGCAGGCCAAGACGGCGCCGGGGCCGCGTCGCCCTACGGGCGGGTGGGCGCCCCCCAGCCGCCGACGGGGGCCCAGCCCTCCTACGGCGGCGCCGGATACGGCGACACGCTGGGCGACTACGGGTACCCGGCCGACGCCACCGGCGGCTACCCGGCCTACGGCGGCCCGTACCCGGGGGCCGCGGAGTCCGCCGACCCCGACGGCCGCCAGTGGCGCCCGGGCGGCTACGGAGGCTACGGCGACCCGAGGCGCTGAAGCAGCTCTGACGCGGCCGAGACGGCGGGGACGGCCCCCGCACCCCCGGGTGCGGGGGCCGTCTCCATGCGGGGGCGCTTCAGCCGCCGCCCCTACAGCGTCCCGACGCGCCCCGCCCGGCGTCCCGGCGCGACCCCGGCGGCGCCGCGGTCACCGGTCCGGCGGGCCTACGGATGCGCGTAGAATTCGGTGACGGGAGAGTCGGCCAGACGGTCGCGGCGCCGTTCGGCGGCGTCGAGGAAAGTCCGGACTCCACAGGGCAGGGTGGTCGGTAACACCGACCCGGGGCGACCCGCGGGACAGTGCCACAGAAAACAGACCGCCACCGCTCGCGGTGGTAAGGGTGAAACGGTGGTGTAAGAGACCACCAGCGGCCGGAGTGATCCGGTCGGCTAGGTAAACCCCACCCGGAGCAAGGTCGAGAAGGGGGCTCACGCCCCCGCGCGGACGTTCGAGGGCTGCCCGCCCGAGGTCCGCGGGTAGACCGCACCGAGGCCGCCGGCAACGGCGGTCCCAGATGGATGGCCGTCCGCCCCCGTCCGCGGGGGCCGACAGAATCCGGCTTACCGGCCGACTCTCCCCTTACACCCGCCTGAGCCGCCCAGCGGCGGCACCGGCCGCCGAACCCGGTCGCCGCAGGACATCCCGCTTTCGCGATTCCAGTCGTTCGGGGCACCGAACGCCGCGCGCCACGGTTCCGGGCCCATCCGATCGTTGCACCCCGGCATCCCGGTCGGCTCGTCAGAGACGATGGTGTCGTCCTATCAGGACACCGGGGCGGATACACCCCAAGGCGCTGCGCGGCTAGGCCGCGATGTGACCGCCGGTCACCGTCGCACCCTCTGCCTGTGGGCCAGGGTCGGCTTCCGCGATGTCGCACATCTTGGTGATGCGGGCGGCGACCTGGCGGGCCTCGTCTATGGTCATGCGGAGGCCAGAGGATCCGCTAGGGTGCGCGACCTCCAGGCGGACGCCCGGCCCGGACTCGCCGTGCTCCTGCCACAAGGAGGCGTCGACCGACCCGCCTCCGGCCAGGAACTGGCCGTCGTCGTCTTCGCCGTAGCCGTGGACGATGTCGACGACGCACCGCTCATTGGGGTGGGCGTCGGTGTAGTAGCACCACGCCGGGCACTGGGCGAACGACTTTCCTCGCTTCCCATCTGCATCGCCCGGTCACGGCAACGGGAGCCGGACCCGGTCGCCGCAAAGCGTCCCACTTTCGCCGCCCCACCGGGTTCCCTGGCCGACTGAGGTCACGGTGCTCTCCTCCGCGGTGCTCCTCTGCTAAGAAACGCGCATGCGCATGGTGCTCTCGCGGCGGCACTCCGAGCGGGCCCGGAACGGGGTGCGTGCGCCGGTGCGCACCTGGTTCGTGGCCGGGGGAACCGTCGCCGCCGTGCTCGCGGCCCTGTGGGGCATCCTCTTCCCGCTCACCGACTGGGCGGCCGCTGACAGCCTCACCGGGCTCTCCGGGAGGGACCGGGCCGACGTCATCGACGCCACCCGCCGCACCCTGCTCCAGGCGGCCGGAGGGGCCGCGGCGCTGATGGCGCTGGTGTTCACCGTCCGGACGTACCTCCTGAACCGCAGAGGGCAGCAGACCCAGAGGTTCAAGGACGCCGTCGAACAGCTCGGCTCCGACCACACCGCCGTGCGCATCGGCGGCGTCTACTCCCTCGAACACATCATGCGCGAGTCCGCCGAGGATCACCGGACCGTGGTGGAGGTCCTGTCCGCCTTCGTGCGCGAGACGAGTCCGGCCCCCGATACGGCGGAGGAGGCGTCGGGGAGAAGGCTCGGGACCGACGTACAGGCGGCGCTGACGGTGCTCGGGAGACGCCCGCCCCGGGAGGAGACCGCCCCGCTCAACCTGCACGCCACGGACCTGCGCGGCGCGGAGCTGATGAACGCCCGCTTACAGCACGCGAACCTGTCGGCCGCGCTCCTCGGCGGCGCGAACCTGTCGGGTGCCCGGCTGGAGGCCGCGAGAATGCGCAGCGCTGATCTGAACGCCGCACGACTGCGGCACGCCCATCTGGAGGGCGCCGATCTCGCGGATGCGCGGATGGAGGGCGCGGACCTGCTCAACGCACGGTTGGCGTACGCGAGGCTGTGGGGCGCCCTCCTCCTGGACGCGGACCTGGGCAGCGCCGACCTTGAGGGGGCGTACATGAGGAACGCCCGCCTCGAAGGCGCGAACCTGTACGCCGCGAACCTGAGGCGGGCGAACCTGACGGGCGCCGGACTCGAACGCGCGGACCTGAGGCGGACCGACCTGGCATCGGTCGACGGCCTCCATGAACAGCAGACCGCCTCGGCGATCGTGGACGACTGACGGGCCGACCGGATGCCCGTTCCCCCTCCCCTTCGTTCCGCTACTCGGCCTCGCCCTCCACGAGTTCCCCGATCTCATCGATGAACGTGGTGTGGTGCATGCCCGTATACACCTCTTCGATCTCGTCGATGGGCGAATCGCCCACGACGGCGATCGGGCAGTTCTCGGTGCCCGAGGGCACGTCGCCCGTGGCGACCTCGTCGCCGGTGTGCAGGGCGTAGACGGTGTACTCGTAGGTCTGCTCGTACAGCGGGTACTCGCCACCATCGGTGTACTCACAGGTGTCGAGGCGCTCGTCCCCCTGGGAGGCCGGGCGCAGGCACACCACCAGCTCGACCTCCTCGACGGATTCAGGGAGCCAGCTCTCGTAGCTGGACCCCTCCTCCTTGAGCTTGTAGTCGGGAAGCTGGGCGTTGTTGGACGGGGTGTCGGCGAAGACGGCGGCGGGGTGCGGCCCCGCGCCCGCGTACTCGGGCGCGTCCGGGTACCCGGCGACGGCCTTCTCCCCACTGCTCGCCCCCACCTCATCGCGAGGGGCCGAACGGCAGTAGACGTCGAGGTCCTCCAGCTGCTCCGGGCTGGGCGTGAGGAGGGTGGAAGAGGGCGACGGGGACGGGGACGACGGGGCGGCTCCGGAGGCCTGCCCTGCGCCGCCGGTGCATCCGCCGAGGGCGGCGACCAGGGCCACGGGGGCGACACGTAGCGCGGTCCGGATCCGCCGGGCATTCCAGGGGGGCGTCGGCTGGGGGATGGACACGGAGGCGATCCTTTCCGAGTGTGCCTGCGCCCACTCTGGCACAAGACACCCGACCGGGACCTATGGGATCTTTCAGCGCGGGAGTGGGCCGCCCGCCGATCCTCCCGTGACATACGGCAGGGGCCGGAATCCCTTGTCGGGGCGGGCTTTGCGGGCCCCGGCCCGATAGATTGGTGCGGTGGGCCGCTCCGGCGACGGCGGCGCGGCCGCGCGGAATCGGGACCTCTCGGGGAGAGATCGGGTAGAGCGCACATGGACATGAACGTGGTCTGGGGGGTGCTGTTCGGGCTGCCGATCCTGGCGATCATCGTGATCATCGGGTTCGCCCGCTACCAGTCCTCAGAAGTGCAGCAGGACGGCCGGGACGACCGCCCCGAGGAGGAGTGAGGGCGGGCGCTCCGGCGACCGCCCGGACCGGCGGCACGCACGGCCGCCGGTGCCCCCCTGGACCGTGCACCCCACGGAAGGCGCCCCGGCAGAAGGCGCCCCCGCCGGTGCGGCGCGGAGCCTGCCCGGCTGAAGCCCGCCCGGCTC
>NZ_ANBH01000082.1 GCF_000341185.1 Nocardiopsis chromatogenes YIM 90109 | reverse complement strand
CCCCCCCCCCCGCCGGTGCGGCGCGGAGCCTGCCCGGCTGAAGCCCGCCCGGCTCGGGCACCGGCTGGTAGGCACCGACCGACTCAGGCACCCGCGCCCGGCGGCGCGTCGAGGACCGTGGGCACGTATTCGAGCAGCTGGAGCCGGCCGTCGAAGGTGCGGCTCTCCACCAGGTCGAGGGTGATGTCGGGGTAGCCGTCGAAGATCCGGTCCCTTCCGGTGGCGCCGGTGACGACCGGGAAGACGACCACGCGGAAGCGGTCCACCATCCCGGCGCGGAGCAGCGACCGGCACAGGCTGAGGCTGCCGATGGTGCGCAGCGGCCGCGATTCGCTCCGCTTCATCTCGCGCACGGCCTCCACCGCGTCCCCGGCGACCAACTCCGAGTTCTTCCAGGACAGCGGCGCCTTGAGGGTCGAGGAGAACACGACCTTGGGCAGCGCGGCCAGCTGGGCGAAGCCGGGGTCCTCCGGCGCCTCGGCGGCGAACCCCGACATGAGCCGGTAGGTCGTGGCCCCCATGAGGGCGACGTGCTCCTGTCCGCCCTCCTCCTCGATCCGGGCGAGGTACTCCGGCCCCTCCATGCCCCAGAAGCCGGGCCAGCCCTCCGCCGCCCCGTAGCCGTCGAGCGAAATGATGAAGTCCACCATCAGCGTCGCCATGGTCCGTCCTTCCGCCTGGGGGCTCCTGGGCCCCGCGTCCGGCCACGCCGGTCGATGGCCTCTGTACTCTGACCGGCTGCGGCGCCCGAACTCNGGCGCCCGCCCGCCGACGACACGGCACCGGACGCGGAGAGCGCATGGGCCCCGCCCCCCGAAGGCAGGCGCCCCCGCCGGGCCCTCCACGGTCCCGGCGGGGGCGCCTCTTGGCCTGGGGGGGCAGCGCCCCTATGCGTGCTCCCGCTCCGGGTGCTCCCACTCCGGGGGCGGGCCCTGCGCACCGCCCGCGGTGCCCGCACCGCCGACGGGGCCGCGGGGGCCGGGGATCCTGCTCCCGGCGGCCCCGTCCGCGACCGGCACGAACGCCCCCGTCCCCGGGTCCAGCACCCGCACCTCGGCGGTGTCCAGGTCGTAGAACATCCCGGTCAGCTCCAGCAGCCCCTGCTCGCGGCGGCGCCGCACCGCGGGGTAGGTGAGCAGGTGCTCCAGCTGCTGCTCGACGTTGGCCTGGGCCAGCGCCCGCAGAGCCTCCGCCCCGGGAGCGGCCTCCAGCGCCTCGCGGGGCGTGCGCTCCAGCGACGCGCTCCCGTGGCCGAGCCACCGCCGCAGCCGGTCGGCGCGCACCGCCTCCGGGGCCTCGTGCACGCCGTCCATCAGCGCCTTCATCGCCCCGCAGTGCGAGTGCCCGCACACCACGACCGACGGCACCTCCAGCACCTCCACCGCGTACTCCACGGCCGCGCCCACCGACGCGTCGTCCGCCCGGTCGTGCGGCGGGACGAGGTTGCCGATGTTGCGCACGGTGAACAGGTCGCCGGGACCGCTGGCGGTGATCAGGTTGGGCACCACGCGCGAGTCGGCGCAGGTGATGAAGAGCGCCGTGGGGTGCTGCCGGTGCGCCAGGCGGCCCATCATCGCGCGCATCCGCCCGGCGGTGCTGGAGTGGTACTCCTGGGCCCCGGCCACCAGGAGCCCGGTGGGCGGGGCCGAGCTGTCGTAGCCGCCGCGCATCCGCCACGGCGCCCACCAGCGCGCCAGCCCGCCCGGCGCGGTCTTGCCCACCGGCGGGGCGTGCATGCTGCTGCGCTCGTACCAGTTCTCGTGCACCTCGTCGATGTCGACGCTGCCGCCGGTGCGCTCGTGGTCCACACGCCAGGCGTGGATGGACTCGAAGGCCGCGTGGTCCATGAAGTCCACGTGCAGGTCCAGGTCGACGTGGCAGCCGGTGGGCAGGGTGCGCAGCATGCGGGCCACCCGCGGCACCCCCAGGAAGGTCAGCGACCCCTGCACCACCACGTGCCAGCGGCCGTCGCGCTCCTCGGTGAGCACGGTCAGGCGGGTCAGCCGCCGCAGCGACACCGCCAGCGCCAGGGCGAAGCCGATCAGGACGCCCTCCAGCAGGCCCAGCAGCACCACCGAGGCCAGGGTGACCAGGTAGACGCTGGCCTCGTGGTGGCGGCGCAGGTCGGCCACGTGCCGGGGGTGGACCATCTGCGCGCCGATCATCACCAGCAGGGCGGCGAGCGCCGCCATCGGGATGAGTTCCACCGCCGGGGCGAACAGCAGCACGAACACCACCACCCACACCCCGTGCAGGGCGGCCGCCAGCGGGGTACGGGCCCCGGCCCGGGCGTTGGCGGTGCTGCGCACGATCGCCCCGGAGACGGGCAGGCCGCCCAGCGCGCCGCTGGCCGCGTTCGCGGCGCCCTGGCCGACCAGTTCGCGGTCGAGCCGGATGCGGGGGCCCTCGTGCAGGCGGTCGGTGGCCAGGCCGGACAGCAGGGACTCCACGCTGGCCACCAGGGACACGGTGACCACGCCGATGGCGACCCCGTGCACGTCGGCCCGGTCGGGCAGGACCGGGCCGGTCCACCCCTCGCCCATGGACGCCAGCAGCGAGACCCGCTCCACCTCCAGCCCGGCCGCCACCGCCGCGGCGGTCGCCGCGGCCACCGCGACCAGCGCGGCGGGGACGGCGCGCAGGGCGCGCGGGCCGGGCAGGCGCGGCCACACCAGGAGCAGGGCGATGGTGAGCGCGCCCACGGCGACGGCGGGCAGGTGCGCCCCGGCCAGGGCGCCGGGCAGCTCGCGGATGGCGGCCACGGCCGAGCTGGGCGGGTCGCCGCCCAGGACCACGTGGAGCTGGGCCAGGGCGATGGTGACGCCGACCCCGGCGAGCATGCCGTGGATGACGGCGGGCGAGACGGCCAGGGCGGCGCGGGCGATGCGCACGGCGCCCAGCAGCGCCTGAAGCAGCCCGGCCAGCAGGGTGATCAGGCACATCACCTCCCAGCCGTAGCGCACCACCAGGTCGGCGATGATCACGGTCTGGGCGGCCGAGGGGCCGGTGACCTGGATGCGGGAGCCGCCGACGAGCCCGGCGACGATGCCGCCGACCGCGGCGGCGATGATCCCGGCCATCAGCGGGGCCCCGGAGGCGGCGGCGATGCCGAGCGAGAGCGGGACGGCGACGAGGAACACCACGAGCGAGGCGCTGACGTCGCCGACGGGGTTGGAGAGTAAGGGCAGCGATCGGAGGCGGGCGGCGAGGCCCGGGTGTCCTGGGTGGCCGGCGTGTGCTCCCGGGGCGTCGTGACGCATGTGTCCCCCTCGATCGGGTGTGACGAACTGGCGCTCTGGGGACAGCGGCCCACCGGTGGATGAGGACGCGGGGGTGCGCGGCGCCGCGCATGGGCGGCACGCCGCACGGCCACTCACCGGACGCTGTCAATCACTAAATGTAATCAACCGGCGATGGGAAAGTGTGGCCGTGGGCGTGATCTTGATAACCATTTTTCACGTCGGAGGGGGTTGTGCCTGCTGTTTCGTCCGTAAACGCCCGCCTTCGCCCCCGTTTCGTCGATCGGAGGATGACCCCCCGTCCGGCCCGCGGGACGGGGTCCCCTTATGGAACCGGGCCGCCCTCCCGGGGCGGGGCCGGGAAGGGCGGGCCGGAGGGCGGGGCAGGGTCAGCCGGTGCCCTGAGCCGAGCGGGAGCGCGCGGTGAGGAACGCCAGGGTGGCCATCACCAGCAGCACGGGCACCGTCAGGGCCATCACCGGCAGCCGGTCGTACCAGGCGAGCCCGGCGGCACCGATCGCGAGGAGGACGGCGGCGGCGACCAGCCGGGAGCGGGCGACACGGCTGAAGCGGGACCGCAGGAACAGCAGGTTGCCCGCCAGGTAGACCAGTGGGCCCCCGACCACCACCAGCACGATCGCGGGGTCGAGCTCGTGGTGGGAGATCCGCAGTTCGATGGAGACGGCGACCAGGATCGCCCCGAAGACCATCAGTGCGTGCGCATAGGCGAACGCGAAGCGCAGCGCCCCCGTACCGCCCTGGCCGCCGGTGACGTCGTGCCCGGCCAGCGCGAAGTAGTTCCACCACAGCACGGTCAGGCCGATGAACCCGGTGAGCAGGCTCAGCAGGATGCCGGCGTCGGCGACCCCCTCGTCGGTCAGGGCGCCGCCCATCAGCAGGATGGACTCGCCCAGGGCGATGATGAAGACCAGCCGGTTGCGCTCGGCCAGGTGCTCGGGGTCGGTCTGCCAGCGCTCCATCGGAGCGGTCACAAGGCCGGGGATCGTGAAGTTCACCAGCGGTGCGGCGTAGTCGATGGCCACCGCCAGCAGCCACACCCACAACCGCTCCTCGGGCGGCAGCACCGCGCCGACGATCCACACGACCCCGGCCAGCGCGGACCAGGCCACCAGGGCCCGGTAGTTCGCGGCCAGCTGCTCGCCCCTGAAGCCGACGATCATGAAGAGCGGGCGGACGATCCCCATGAAGACGAAGCACCCGGCGAACAGCAGCCCCGAGTCGGCGAAGGCGTAGGGGATGGCCACGGCCATTCCCAGCGAGGCGAGCATGAGCACGGCGTTGAGCAGCTGGACCCGGGAGTTGTTCGGGTTCAGCCAGTTCATCGCCCAGGCGGTGTAGTTCCACCCCCACCAGATGGCGGCGAAGACGACGGCGGTCTCGGCGAAGCCCCTCCAGGTGAGGTGCTCGATGAGCAGGTGCGATATCTGGATGATGGCGAAGACGTAGACCAGGTCGAAGTAGAGCTCGACGGGCCCGACCTCGGAACGGCGGTCGGCGCGGCGCCCGATGCCGCGCCACGGGGGCGGTGTGGTTTCAGTGGCCATGGGCTCATGGTGGAACGCCTCGGGGCCCAAAGCACCTCCCGCAGCGCGTGTCGGCCGGTCCCGCACCGTGGGACCCGGCCCGCGCTCCCGCTTCCGCAGGGGGCGCGGGCCCGACCGGCGCCACCAGACCCGGCCCAGGCCCCCGCTCCGGTCAGGGCCTCGGCGCCAGGCGGACCGACGGGTCGAGGCACCACTCCAGGACCGACGGCCACGGCCCGTACCCGTCCGGGACGGCGATGTGGCCGGCGCCGGGCAGCAGGTCGACGTCGCAGCCCATCGGCTTGCCGTAGGCGTCGGCGGCGCCCTCGGGGCAGTAGGGGTCGCCGTCGGAGCAGACCAGCCGCGGAGTCGACGCCGAGAGCGTGAGCGCCCCCAGGTCCAGCGCCGCCGGGGTGAACCCGGCGATGACGTCCCAGTCGAACACCGACGGCCCGGGCGGGGCGGCCAGCAGGACGCGGTCGGCCGGGGGATCGGCGCGGCCCGCGGCCACGTGCAGCCACGCCACGCACGCCAGGCTGTGGCAGACGACGACCCGCTCGCCGCGCATCATTGCCAGCTCGGCCTCGACGGCCCCGGTCCACCCGTCGAGCGAGGGGCGGTCCGGATCGGGAAGCTGGGGGTAGAAGACCTGCTCACCCCGTTCCCGGAGGCGCAGCGCGAGGTCATGCTGCCAGTGGTCGGCGGGGCGCCGGTTCTCCACACCGTGGAGGATCAGGAAGCTTCGGTTCCACATGATCGGCAGCATGCCGGACATTTCCCCCGGATTCGCTAACGATTCGGCGCCATCACCGTTCGGGTCGCCGACATGACGTTCCGCCTCCAGCCGCCGAACGGCGGGGAGCCGTCAGAGCGCAGCGCCCCACCGGGCCCCGGTGCGACGACAGGGGTGAGCGGCCCGTCCCGCAGCACCGTCGACCGCCGGGCGCGAATGGTCACCGTATTCGGCGGCGACGGCGAAGCCGGTACCCCACTCGCGGCCCCCGGCCGGGCGCCGACCACCGCGAACCCCGGTGCCGCGCCGCCCACCCCGACCGCGAGGAACCCCCCGCACGGCAGGCAAGGCCGGGGAACCGCCCCGCTCACCCCGTAGCCGCCTGCTCCCCTGCACCCCGACGGCCTGCCGCCCGGCCGGGACCCACAAGCGGGGCACCAGCAGAGCCGCCGCCCAGCACGGCGACCACCCGCAGGCCCGCCACCCGACAACGCTGCCGCAAGGGCCGCCGACCTGCATCGTCGCCGCCCTCCCACCTCGCACCCCCACGGCCCGAAGACGGCCGGCGCCCCTGGGCGGGGCACCCGATCTGCCATCGCTTCCCGCTACCTCACGCTCCGGCGGCCCGCCGCCCGGCCGGGGCCGGTAGGCGGGGTACCTGCTGGGCCGCCACGCGCCCGAACCACCCACGGCCCGGCGGACGGAAACGGCCGCCCTACACCTCCAAGTGGTGCGTGTCGTTGAACGACCTCAGCAGCATCGGGCCGTCGCTGAACACGTCCACCCTGGTCACGCTCGACACGTCCACGTGCATCCGGTACAGCGCCTCCACCGGCGCCCCCAGTGCCTGGGCCACGAGCGCCTTTATCGGCGTCACGTGCGTCACCACCAGCACCTTCCGGCCCCTGTGGCGGGCCGCCACCTTGTCGCGGCCCTCGCCCGCGCGGCGCACCGCCGCAGCCAGGCTCTCCCCGCCGGGCGGCGCCACCTCCGGGTCGGCCAGCCACCGCGCCAGGTCCTCCGGGCGCCGCTCCTGCACCTCCCCGAAGGTCATGCCCTCCCACTCGCCGAAGTCGGTCTCGCGCAGCCCCTCCTCGGGCTCGACCTCCAGCCCCAGCTCCTCGGCGACGATGCGCGCGGTGTCCATCGTGCGCCGCAGCGGCGACGACACCACCACCTCGATGCCCGTCCCGGCCAGGCCCCGCGCGGCCCGGCGGGCCTGCTCGCGGCCGACGTCGGTCAGCCCGATGTCGCCCGTCCCGGCGAAGCGCTTCTCCACCGACATGGGCGTCTCCCCGTGCCGGAGCAGGACCAGCCGCGTCGGCGCCGTGTCCGGCTCGGCCGACCAGCCGCCGCCCACGGCCCCCGGGGGCGTCCCCTCCGACGGCGCCGTCTGCGCGCGCGCCGCGGGCGGGGCGGCGCCCTCCGGAGCAGAGGCGGGGGGCGGCGGGGACGCCTCCCCTCCCCCGCCGATCTCGCCCAAGCGCACCGGGCGGCCCTCCGCCGCCGCGTCCATCGCCTCGTTCGCCAGCGCGTCCGCGTGCGCGTTCTCCGCACGCGGCACCCACTCGTAGACCACCGACCCCAGGGCGGCCGCCGCCTCCTTGGCCCGCTCGGCCAGCGGCCGCATCGACGGGTGCTTGACCTTCCAGCGCCCCGACATCTGCTCCACCACGAGCTTGGAGTCCATCCGCGCCACCACCGACGCCCCCGCGTCGATCCGCGCCGCCGCCTCCAGGCCCGCGATCAGGCCCCGGTACTCGGCCACGTTGTTGGTGGCCGTGCCCAGCGCCTCGGCGGCCTCGGCCAGCACCTCCCCCGACGCGGCGTCGCGCACCAGCGCGCCGAACCCCGCCGGGCCCGGGTTGCCGCGCGACCCGCCGTCGGCTTCGACGATGAGCGCGCGGCCCATCACAGCCCCGACTCCGTCGTGCGCACCAGGATGCGGCGGCACTCCTCGCACCGCAGCACCTCATCGGGCTCGGCCTGGCGGATCTGCCCCAGCTCGGCCGTGCTCAGCGCCAGCTTGCACCCCTCGCACCGGCCGTAGCGCAGCGCCGCCGCGCCCACCCCGTACTGGTCGCGCAGCTTGGTGTACAGCGCCAGCAGGTCCCCGGGCACCTCCGCGGCCACCCGCTCGCGCCGCTGGGCCTGCGAGGCCCGCTCGCCCTCGATGTCGATCATGGCCGCCGACCGCCGGTCCTCGGCCGCCTCGCGCTCGCCCCGGGCGTCCTCCAGGTCCTTGCGCAGCCGCGCCAGCTCCGCCTCGGCCGCCTCCCGGCGCTCCATCACGCCCAGCACGACCTCCTCCAGCTCCTCCTGGCGGCGCTGGAGCGAGGCGATCTCCGACTGCAGCGACTCCAGCTCCTTGGGAGAGGACACCTGCCCGGCGTCCAGGCGCTTGCGGTCGCGGTCGGAGCGGGTGCGCACCTGGTCCACGTCCGACTCGGCCTTGCGCTGCTCCCGGTCCAGGTCCGACAGCGCCGTCTCGGCGGCCATCACCCGGTCCCCCAGCTCGGTGATGCGCCCGTCGAGCGCCTTCACCTCCTCGATCTCGGGCAGGGTGCGGGCCCGGTGCGCCAGCTGCGCCAGCGCGCTGTCGATCTCCTGCACGTCCAGCAGGCGCATCTGGTGTTCGGGTTCGGCTTTCACGTGTGCTCAGGACTCCCTCGGAAACGTCTGCGACCAGGCGTCGGTGACGGTGGCGGATACGCGGGTCTCCACGGTAGCCCCCCGGGCGCTCAGTACGCCCCGCAGCCGCTCGGCGCCGTCGGCCAGCCAGGGCCACTCCCCGGCCCAGTGCGCGACGTCGAGCAGCGCGGGCCCTCCGTGCTCGGCGAACTCCGAGGCGGGGTGGTGGCGCAGGTCGGAGGTGAGGTAGGCGTCCACCCCGGCGGCGCGGGCCGCGTCCAGCAGGGAGTCGCCGGACCCGCCGGAGACCGCGACCTCGTACACGGTCCGCTCCGGGTCCCCGGCCACCCGCACGCCCCCCGCCGTGCGCGGCAGCCCCGCCGCCGCCAGCTCGGCGAACTCGTGCAGGGCCATGGGCCGCTCAAGGCGACCGATCCGGCCGATGCCCCGCAGCCCCTCCGGATCCGAAGGGTCCGGGTCCAGCGGGCGCAGCTCCCCGACCAGGCCGACCGCCGCCGCCAGCGCGTCCGACACCCCGGGCCGCGCCGTGTCGGCGTTGGTGTGCGCCGTGTACAGCCCGATGCCCGACTCGATCATCCGGTGCACCAGCCGCCCCTTGGGTGTCGTGGCGGCGACACTGGTCACCCCGCGCAGCAGCAGCGGGTGGTGGGTCACCACCAGCTCCGCGCCCCACTCCACGGCCTCGTCCACGACCGGGGCCACCGGGTCCACGGCGAACAGCACCCGCCGCACCGGGCGGTCCGGGTCGCCGGCCACCAAGCCCACCGCGTCCCAGGAGGCCGCCCAGGCGGGCGGGTACAGCTTCTCAAGCGCGGACGTCACATCATGCAGGGTCACCTGGTCGCTCGGAGTACTCACGGACCGCAGATTAGCGCCTCCGCGCACCGGCCGGAGGCGCACGACGGCGCGCGGGCGCCGCCCGTTCTAGGCTCGTGGCATGAAATTCCTCGTTCGCGAACGCGTCTTCGACATCGGCGACGACTTCTGGGTGACCGACGAGAACGGCGACCGCGCCTTCTGGGTCGACGGCAAGGCCCTGCGCCTGCGCACCACCTTCGAGCTCAAGGACCCCGAAGGGCGGCTCCTGCTCACCATCCGGGAGAAGAAGCTCGCCATCCGCGACACCATGCGCATCGAACGCGACGGCGACACGGTCGCCACCGTCCGCCGCCACCTGATCAGCCCCTTCCGCGACCGCCTGACCGTGGAACTCGACGACGGCACCGAGTGGGAGGTGACGGGGGACCTGCTGGACAAGGAGTACACCATCGGCGACGACGGCGGGCCGGTCGCCGCCATCTCCCGCAAGTGGTTCCGCCTGCGCGACACCTACGCCGTGGACGTCAACACCTACCGCACCGACGCCGGAGGCGACCCCGCGCTGGTGATCGCCGTCGCCGTGGCCGTCGACGCCATCGGCGAGGAGCACAAGGGCGGAGAGGGGGAGGACTGAGCACCACCGGCGCCGCCCGCGCGACCGCGGGCGCCCTGGCCGCCGCGGTCGGCGCCGCGGCGCGCGGAACCGCCCGGGCCGCCGCCGCCCGCCTGGCCTGGCTGGTGCGCTTCGGCCTGCTCCAGGCCTCCTCCTGCGCCTTCGCGGGCTGCCTGCTCGCCGGGCTGGCCCTGTCCGCCCTGCTGCCCGACGCCGTCCCCCGCTACGACGCCCTCCTGGCCTACGGAGTGGCCCTGACCACCGTGTTCTGGGCGCTGCGCCTGGAGACCGGCCGCGAGGTCCTGGCCATCCTCGGCTTCCATGTCGTCGGCCTGGTCTTCGAGCTGTTCAAGGTGCACATGGGCTCGTGGGCCTACCCCGAGCCCGCCCTCACCAAGATCGGCGGGGTCCCGCTGTACAGCGGCTTCATGTACGCCGCCGTCGGCAGCTACGTCGTGCGCTCCTGGCGCCTGCTCGACCTGCGCCTGACCGGCTACCGCCCGCTGGCCACCGCCGCCGTCGCCGCCCTGGTCTACGTCAACTTCCTCACCCACCACTGGCTGCCCGACATCCGCCTGCCCCTGGCCGCCGCCATGGTCGCCGCCACCTGGGGCGTGTGGGTGCACTACACCGTCGGCGCCACCCGCCACCGCATGCCGCTGGCCCTGTCGTTCGTGCTCATCGGGTTCTTCCTGTGGGTCGCCGAGAACGCCTCCACCCTCATGGGCGCCTGGCAGTACCCGCACCAGGCCGACGCCTGGGCCATGGTGCACCCCGCCAAGTTCGGCGCCTGGGCGCTGCTGGTCACCGTCGCCTTCGCCCTGGTCGCCACGTGGAAGGTGCGCCGCTCGCCCGCCGCCCCGGCCACGCCTTAGGCTGGTGACCAGCCATGACCAACACACAGCACTCACCGATCGGGGCACACGTCCCCGTGTCCGGCGGCCTGGCCACCAAGGGCCTGGCGTACGCGGCCGAGATCGGGGCCGAAACGGTCCAGGTCTTCGTCGGCAACCCCCGCGGCTGGGCGGTCACCGACGGCGACCCCGCCGAGGACGCCGCCCTGCGCGACCGCACGGACATCCCGAACTTCATCCACGCGCCCTACCTGATCAACCTGGGCACACCCGACGACGCCGTCGGCGGCAAGTCGCTGTCCGCCCTGGAGCACGCGCTTCGGCGCGGCGCCGACATCGGCGCCGGGGGCGTGGTCGTGCACACCGGCTCGGCCGTGCGCGGCGGCCGCGACGAGGGCCTGGCCCGCATGCGCGACCGCCTGCTGCCGCTGCTGGAGCGCCTCGGCGACAGCGTGCCCCCGGTCCTGCTGGAGCCCATGGCGGGCCAGGGCCAGGTGCTCTGCGCCACCGTGGACGACCTGGCCGGGTACCTCGACGCGCTGGACTGGCACCCGCGCGCGCAGGTGTGCCTGGACACCTGTCACGTGTTCGCCGCGGGCCACGACATCGCCAGCCGGGAGGGCATGCGCACCATGCTCGACCGCTTCGGCGAGGTGGTCGGCGCCGACCGGCTGCGCCTGATCCACGCCAACGACTCCAAGGCCGAGTGCGGCAGCAACAAGGACCGCCACGAGAACATCGGCGCGGGCCGGATCGGGGCCGACCCGTTCGCCGAACTGTTCGTCCACCCGGTCACCGCCGGGGTGCCGCTGACCCTGGAGACCCCGGGCCCGGCCGACCCGCACGCCAAGGACGTGCAGAAGCTCAAGGAACTCCGCACCCAGGTGACGGGCTCTTAGCACTGCAACGGCGCCTTCCCGCGGCACCCCGAGGAGATGCACCACTGCGGTTGCACCATGGACGGCGCGGACCGCACACGGACACACCGCATACGAACACACCGGTGCGCCGCCCCGGTCCAGGGACCGGGGCGGCGCCCGTCGTTCACGTCCGCCTATGGGCGACCGGCCTCAGGCGTGGCCCAGGGCCGCCTCGTCGCCTTGGGTCGCGGCTTCGGCGTCCGTCCTCGGCTCGCCCACGCGGGCCTCGGCGGAGCCTCCCCGGCGGACCGTGACCGCCAGCCCGGCGGCGCCGTCGCCGGTGTCCACCACCATGGTGTCCCCCTCGGTCGCCTCGCCGTCCAGCAGCATCTGCGACAGCCGGTTGCCCAGCTCCCGCTGGACCGTGCGGCGCAGCGGCCGCGCGCCGAACTCGGGCTTGTACCCCATCTCCCCCAACCGGTCCTTGGCCGTGTCGCTCACCTCCAGCGCGATGCCCTGGCCCCGCAGCCGCTCCCGCGTCTTCTCCAGCATCAGGTCCACGATGCGGCGCAGTTGCACCTGGTCCAGCCGGTGGAACACGATCGTCTCGTCGATCCGGTTGACCAGCTCCGGGCGCATCGACCGCAGCAGCAGGTCCATGACCTTGTCCCGCAGCTCCTCCTCGCCGCCCGACCAGTCCAGGATCATCTCCGCGCCCACGTTGCTGGTCATGATGACCACCGTGTTGCTGAAGTCGACCGTGTGCCCCTGCCCGTCGGTCAGGCGCCCGTCGTCCAGCAGCTGCAACAGGATGTTGATGACGTCCGGGTGCGCCTTCTCGACCTCGTCCAGCAGCACCACCGAGTGCGGGCGCCGCCGCACCGGCTCGGTCAGCTGGCCCGCCTCCTCATAGCCCACATAGCCGGGAGGCGCCCCGATCAGACGGCTCACCGTGTGCTTCTCGCCGTACTCGCTCATGTCGATGCGGACCATGTGGTCCTCACCGCCGAACAGCACCTCCGCCAGCGCGCGCGCCAGCTCGGTCTTGCCCACGCCTGTGGGGCCCAGGAACAGGAAGCTGCCCTCGGGCCGGTCCGGGTCGGACAGCCCGGCCCGCGCGCGCCGGACCGACTCGGCGACCGCCGACACGGCCTCCTCCTGGCCCACCACACGCTCGTGCATGTGCTCTTCCAGGCGCACCAGCCGGTCCCGCTCCTCCTCGGTGAGCTGCGACACCGGGATGCCCGTCCGCCGCGACACCACCTCGGCCACGTCCGTCGCCGTCACCAGCGGGACCTCGTCCCGGCCGCCGCGCGCCGCCTCCAGCTCCGGGCGCAGCCGCTCGATCTCCTCGCGCAGCTCCTTGGCCCGGTCGAAGTCCTCGGCCGCCACCGCCTGGTCCTTGTCCCGGTGCAGCGCCTCCAGGCGCTCCTCCATCTCCTTGGCGTCGTCGGCCGGGGTCAGCGACCGCAGCCGCACCCGCGCCGCCGCCTGGTCCATCAGGTCGATCGCCTTGTCGGGGAGGAACCGGTCGGAGATGTAGCGGTCCGATAGCCGCGCCGCCGCGTCCAGCGCGTCGTCCCCGATGCGCACCTGGTGGTGCGCCTCGTAGGTGTCCCGCAGCCCCGACAGGATGCCGATGGTGTCCTCCACGCNCTGGAACCGCCGCTCCAGGGCGGCGTCCTTCTCGATGTTCTTGCGGTACTCGTCGACCGTCGTCGCCGAGACAACGTGCAGCTCGCCGCGCGCCAGCGCGGGCTTGAGGATGTTCGCCGCGTCCATCCCGCCCTCGGACGAGCCCGCCCCGATGAGGGTGTGCACCTCGTCGATGAAGACGATGACCTCGTCGGAATGCTCGCGGATCTCGTCGACGACCTTCTTGATGCGCTCCTCGAACTCGCCCCGGTACTTCGACCCGGCGACCATGCCCGTCAGGTCCAGTGCCACGACCCGGCGCCCCTTGAGGGTCTCCGGGACGCTGCCGTTGACGATCCTCTGGGCGATGCCCTCCACGATCGCCGTCTTGCCCACCCCGGGCTCCCCGATCAGGCACGGGTTGTTCTTGGTCCGCCGCGACAGGACCTCGATCGCCTGCTCGATCTCCTCCTCGCGGCCCACCACCGGGTCCAGCGCCCCCTCCGACGCCTCGTCGGTCAGGTCGCGCCCGTACTCGTCGAGCGTCGGCGTCGACGACGAACCGCGCGCCTGACCGCCCGGCGCCCCGGCCCCCGAACGGGCGGCCCGCGCACCGGTGGTCATCGCCTCCTGGAGCGTGTTGGCGTCCACCCCCTGCTCCTGCAGGAGGCGGGCGGCCTGCGACTGCGGGTTGGCGGCCAGCGCCAGCAGCAGGTGTTCGACGCCCACGTAGCTGGACTCCAGCGCGCGGGAGATGCGCAGCGCGTCCTGCAGAGTGCGCTTGGCCGCCGGGGAGAGGGTCTCGGGCGTCTCCCCGGGCCTGCCGTCCCCCGTCAGGTCGGCGATGCGCACCGACAGCGCCGAGGTGTCGGCCCCGGCGGCGGCGAGGATCTGCTTGGCGGGGTCGGTGTCGGCGGCGGCCGCCAGCAGGTCGACCACGTCCAGGTCCGGGGCGCCGCGCCTGCCCGCCCGCTCCAGCGCCTCGCCCACCAGCTCGCGTGCGGGCTCGCTGAGCAGCCTGCCGATGTCGACGCGCTGCACCCCGCCCGCCCGCGGCGGCCACACGTCGGCCCCCGGGCCGCCCATCATGCGGCCGCTCAGGTAGTCGAAACGGCGGAACGCGTCGTCGAACATGGAGCCGAAGGGCGATTCGCTCACGGCTTCCTCCCCAGTGTCTCGGGTTCACTCAGGCCGGTGGCGCCTGCCCAGGGGGAGGTCGGCACCGCTGCCCACTGTCGCGAACGCCCTGGTGGGGGGCAACAATCGACAGCCAAAAGTTCCCCCATTGCGGGCGCAAGGCCCGCCATTCGCGCGGCGCGGTTCACTCCCGGTCGGCACCGACGGGTCGGGCCCGGCCCCCGGCCGCTCCCGAGGCCGGTTCCCGGGCCGCGTCCGGAGCGGGGACCGATGCGCGGTCCGGGGCGGGCACCGCCCCGTCGGCGGCGTCCGCCTCCGCCGGGGCGGCCTGCTCGATCTCCACCTCCAGCGGCCGCTCCTGCACCGGCGGCGCGAGGCGCCTGCGCCGCCACACCCACACCCCGGCGGCGACGGCCGCCGCGGCCGCGCCACCGCCGGCGATCCAACCCAGCGGCGGGGGCGGGGCGATGGGCATGGTGTGCGATGCGCAGTCCACCAGGCCCGCACCGGGGCGGGGGCGGACGCACGCGATGGTGGTCAGCCGCTCGAACCCCTCGTCGGGCTCGCCGACGCGCCCGGTGACGCCGACGAAGGTCTCCGCGTCCTCGGGCAGGCCGCGCTTCCAGGTGGCCTGCATCGGCCCGATCTCGCCCTCACTGGAGGCCTGCGGGTCCTCCATGTCGGGCGGGAGCAGCTGGACGATGACGGCCTCCGGGTGGTCCTCGCCGCCGTGGTTCTCCACCTCGACGGTGTACTCCAGCTCGTCGCCCGGCCGGAGGTCCTGCTCGACGGGGGTGATCCGGACGGCGAAGCCGCTCTCGGCGGGCGCCTCGGCCCGGCCGCCCGCGTCCCCCGCCGGGCCGGGCGCCCCGGGCGCGTCGTCCGCCGCGGCCGGAGCCGCGGGGACCAGGGCGGCCGCCAGGACGGCTCCGGCCGCCGTGATTCGCGGATGCTGCACGGGAAACGCCCCCTGCTCACTATTCGCGTTCATACGATTACTGACCGTTGGTGACGTTGATAACACGGAGCCGCGCGGCCGGAGGTGCGCCATGCCGGAGACCCGCACCTTGACGACGTAGATCAGGCGATTCCCGGCATGTCCCCCATGCGTCCCGCGTCCCTGACCGTCCCGATTCCCCTCCCGCCCCGCCTCGGCCGTTTTCGGCCGGGGCCCAGGTGGCAGGAACAGGGCGTGGCGCACGGCCCGGAACACGGGAATTCCCCGCCCGCCCGGCGCCGCCGCGCCCCGTGTCTGGGCGACAATGAGTGGGACGGTGCGGGCACTCCCCCACCGGGACGGAAAGGTGGTGCGCAAACGTGGACCCGGTGACACTCGTGGTCGGTGCCGCGGTCGCCCTCGCCGGGGTGTTCGTCGGGCGGATGCTCCCCCGCCGCGACCGCGCCCCGCAGCGGACGCTCCCCGAGCACCCCCCGCCCCAGCAGGCCCGGACCCCCCAGCCCATCTGCGGGTGCGGCCACCACCTGGTCTTCCACGACAAGCAGAGCAAGCTCTGCCAGGCCCAGGTGATCATCCCGGGCCGGTGGACCGGCCAGCACGGCGGCACCTACGCCCAGTGCAAGTGCCAGGGCTACCGGGGCCCGGTCCCCCTCGACGAGTACTACGCTCCGGACCTGCTGGAGGACAACGGCCCCTGAAGGGCCTGCGGGGCCGCCCGCGGCCCGCTCACGCCCAGGCCATGCGCTGGGCCGTGGCCACCTCCGCCGGGTCGGTGCCGTGGTGCACGTCCAGCACCTCCCTCCCGTGGCCGCTCACGGCGTAGACCGGCGCCCGCGCCGACACCCAGGTGTTCCCCGCCCAGATCTCCGTGTTGCCGTACTGGCTCTGCGGGCCGACTTGCACGGACCCGCCCCAGAAATCGCAGCGCGGGCAGTGGCCGACCCTCCAGTACCCGATCAGGACGATGGCGCCCAACGCCCCAAGGAGGAACCACGCCCCGGCCACAGCCCCGATCACCGTTCGTACCACGCGCACCCCGTCTCGGTCCTCCTCGCCGGAAGGGACCCTAACCGCCCCGCGCCTCGCTGTGGCGGGCTCATACGGCCGCTTCTTCGGCCAGGCGGACCGAGCCGGTGATCGCTCGGAGGGACACCACGGTCACGGCAGCGACGATCAGGCCCCCGAGGCTTACGGGGATCGCCAGGTCGATCCTGCCCAGGAAGCCGCCGAGCACAGCGCCGACGGGTGCCAGGCCCCAGCCGAGGGCCTTGCGCACGCCCTCCACGCGTCCGAAGAGGCCGTTGGGCGTGATGGCCTGCAGCACGGCGTACCCCAGTGCGTTCGCCGTCAGGTTGGCGGCGCCCATCAGGCACCAGACCACGGCCGCCGCCCATGGCGACGTCATCGCCCCCATTGAGGCGAGGAAGACACCGACGAGCACGAATCCGCCCGCAATGAGCACCCGCTTAGAGATGCGGCGGGCGAGCGGCGCGGCGACGGCCGCACCTCCGAGCGCCCCCAGGGCGGATGCTGCCATGAAGACACCGAACAGGTGCGGCGGCACGCCCAGCTTCTGCTGCACGAAGAGGACGATCACGGAGGCTGACATCTGGAAGCCGAAGCTGAGGCCGAGGGTGAGCCCCACCAGCCCTGCCTGCACGCGGTTGCGGGCGAGGTAGCGGAAGCCCTCGCGGGTCTCGGCGCCGACCGAGCGGAGCACCACACGCCGAGAGGGCCGCCCCTCCCCCTGCCCCTCTACCTGCTCGGCCGTGGGGACCCGGCGCGCGGTGGTCGGGACCGCGATGAGCACGACGGCGCTCAGGAGATAGGCGAGACCGCCCGTGGCCACCGGCAGCGCGGCGGCGGCACCGAAGAGGACCCCTGCGACGGGGGCACCCGCGAAGTCCTCGGTGACGACGCGGCCGCCCTCCATACGGCTGTTGGCCGCGTCGAGCCGGTCCCGCGCGACGATCACCGGGACGTGGGCGCGGGCTGCGCTGTCGTAGACGGTCTCGCACACCATGACGGTGAACATGACGGCGTAGAGGGCCCAGATCGTGGCGTTCCCGGTCGCCAGGAGCGCGGCGAGGAGCCCCATGGCCGAGGCCCGCACGAGGGCGACGGCGCGCATGGCGCGAACGCGGTCGACCCGGTCGGCGACGGCTCCGGAGAGGACCCCGAAGAGGAGCCACGGAAGGAACCGGACCGCCGTGAGGCCGCCGACCAGCAGCGGATCGGAGGTGAGAAGCGCGGCGACCAGGGGAAGCGCGGTGAGCATCATCCCGTCCGCCAGGTTCCCCGCCGTGTACGCACCCCAGAACCGTCGGAACACGGGGCCCGGTCCACGCGGCTCCCGGATGGCGTCGGCCTCTGCGCGCTCGGTCACGATCACCGCCCCCGCTTTCCTCGGCCGTCACCGTCAGGGCGGTCGGAGCCGTTGGGAGGCTCCATTGTCGAGCGCTCCGGCGGCGCGGTGCACCTGGTTTTCTCCGGGCCGGTGCCGCGTGCGTCCAGGTGGGGGAAGACGAAGATCTGCGTCTCCACGACCGTGGTGCCGGGGCGGACCCGGCCCGGGTCCTGTCCCTCCGTACGGACCCGCCACCGCTCCATGACCGCGGTGAGCTCGGCGGTGAGTTCGGCGGCCTCGGCGCGGGTCAGCTGGAGGACGTAGTCGGCGTCGGCGGTCGCCTCGACCCACGGGACGACCTCCGCGGGGTTCTCCTCGGTGAAGGACCACCAGCGTGCGCGGCGATCGGAGCGCCCCTGGTCCAGCGCATCGAGGACGACCCCGGCGGCCTCCCGTGTCGCCGGGTCACGGCGGTGGGCGAACCCGCGCAGGCTGTAGGTGCCGGGGACGCGCCGCCACCACCGCTCGCGCCCGCCCGGAGCGCGCTCGGGGTCGTCCTCGACGAAGCCGTGCCGGGACAGCACCCGCAGGTGGTAACTGGTGGAGCCGCTATTCTCCCCCAGCCGGGCGGCGAGCAGCGTGGCGGTGGAGGGACCGCCGATGGCCAGCTCTTCCATGAGCCTCATCCGGAGCGGATGGGCGAGCCCGCGCAGGGTCTCCGCATCGACCTGGCGGGGAGGGGGCGGCGCGCTCTGCCGCCCCTCGGACGGAGCGGGAGGGGCGTCGTCGTGTCCGTGCGGATTCACGGGCCGGACGCTATAGCACAGGTTCCTTTGCAGAGATTCCTTGGCAGTTTCCGGCCAGGCCTGCTGTTTCCGCTGGTGATGAGGTTGGGAGAGGCAGATGAATCGCTATTGGGCACCCACGACGGCAGAACAGAGGACCCGGCCGCGGGCGCCCTTTGCGGTTGCGTGCCGCGCTATGCCTCTCCGCCGATGTCGGGGCGGCGGTCGGTGAAGAGGTGGACGCCGTCGGCGAGGTCGTGGGCGCGGCGGGAGAAGTGGTCGGCGTCGAGCAGCGAGCGGTGGGGCCGCCCGGCGCGCGGGGGCGGGTCGTCGAGTTCGGCGAGGAAGCGGTTGACATCGGGCTGGATGAGGGTGGGGGCGTGGTCGGCGTCGCGGTCGCGGGCGGTGGCGATCCAGAGGTTGTCGGTGCGGCGGATGGACCACCGGTGGCCGTAGTAGGCGCGGAGGAGTTCGAGGAGGGGGTCGCGCTCCCGGCTCATCGGAGGCCTCCCCGGAGGGCGGCCAGGACCCGGTGCAGGTCCCGCGAGCGGTGGACGGCGGAGACGGCCCGGTCGGCTTCGAGCGCGAGGAGGTAGGGCCGTACCCGGGATGCGGGTGAGTGGTTTCGGCGGATAGTGTCCATCTGTCGTCAGCTCCAGTCAGCTGGTGGCCACGCCCCCGGACGGCTGCCACCGTCGCGGGGGTCTGTCTCTCTTCCAATGTGTGACCGGATCCGCCACCACCGCCATAGACACCTGCGGTTATGGAAGAAGAACGAGGCTGCGAGGAGATCCTGCAGCGCCGTGAGGGATTCTGTGGTTTCCTGTGGTCATGGGTCGCAGGGTGCAACCGCAGCACAACCCCGTTCTCCACCGATACGGGGCAGAACTATCCCGTCTGAGAGGTTTGGCCGAAATCTCCCAGCGATCACTCGCTCGACAGACCGGCTACTCCCCTCAGCAGGTCGGAGCAATCGAACGCGCTGAGCGCTATCCGAGTCGCGAGTTCTCCGAGCAGGCGGACATCCTCCTGGATGCCGGCGGATCACTTATCGCACTATGGAAGCGAATGTTCGACGCCGCCTTTCCGCGTGGCGTCGGTGAATACCTCGATGCCGAAAAGAGGGCGTCGATGATCCGCCAATACCACACAAGCCTCGTTCCTGGCCTACTCCAGACACCCGAGTACGCCAGGACGACACTCACCGCCGCGAACCCGTTCACCACGAAAGACGAAATCGAGCAGTGGGTGATCAGCAGAGTAAAGCGCCAAAGCCTCCTCGACTGCAACACTCACCCCGCGTTCTGGGTCATCATCGACGAGTCCGCACTCCTCCGCCCTGTCGGCGGCAGCAGCCTCATGAGCGACCAGATCACGCGCATCATCGACAATCACGAGTCGAGAAGAATTCGCCTGCAGATCACGCCCTTCTCCGCCGCCCATCCACCCGGCCTCACCGGACCGTTCCTCATCCTGTCCTTCCCTGACCAGGCTGATGTCGTATACGTGGAGACTGTGGCAAAGGGCGAGATGGTGAGCGAACCAGAGGTCGTAGAATCGGTGACGCAGCTCTTCTCCACTCTGCAGAGTGCAGCACTGTCTCCGGAGCAGTCTGTGGAACGGCTGCACGAGATCCAGAAGGAGTTCAATGGAAGATAAGTGGCGCACCTCCAGTTACAGCAGCCAGCAGGGCGGCGAGTGTGTCGAAGTCGCCCTTCCCCAACCGGTCGAGCCATGGCAGAAGAGCACCTACAGCCACGGCAACGGAGGCGCTTGCATAGAGGTAGCCCTCCCTGCGCCCGACTGGTCCAAGAGCAGACACAGCAGTGCAGCCAGCGAATGTGTCGAGGTCGCCCGCTCCCCCGAGGAGGTGAAGGTCCGAGACACGCAGAACCGGGACGCCGGACACCTCTCCTTCTCAGGCACCGAATGGGCGGTCTTCCTCGCCGAAGCCAGATCCCGCATGCTCTGACCCACGGACGGCGGGGCCACTCGCCGTCCCCCACGAGCCGTGGGGCGAGCAGCAGCAAGCGAGACTGGACACATGCCTCCTGAAATCTTCGACAGAAGGCTCCACCCCACAGGGGACCCGCTCGCTCCGCTTCGTACTGCCGGTGGGCGCCGCGTCGGGCAGGACGCCGCACGCAACATCGCCACGCGGGTCCACGCGCTCCGACTCGCCGATGACGTACTGGCCGGTGGCGACCTGATCGCTCCTGCACGGCGGGAGCTTTCCGCCGCCGTTCGCCTGTACCGCGAAGGTAGGCATTCTGAAGCCGTCGGACGCGCACTCTTGGCGGCGATCGGCGAATTCGCCCAGATCACCGGGTGGATCGAATCCGACGCCGGCCAGCCCGACCGCGCCGAGTCCACCTACCGGCTCGGCCTGTCGGCCGCCCGCGAGGCAGGAGATGCGACCCTCGCGGGGAACCTCGCCGGATCGCTCGCCTACCAGTGGTCGAACACCGGCCGGGAGACCGACGGTCTCGCCCTCGCCCAGGCCGCCCTCTCCGAGGCCGGACCGCACACGGTTCCCAAAGCGCGTGCGCTCTTCCACGACCGCGTCGCCTGGGCCCACGCGAAGCTGAATGACGCCCGGCCCGCGATGGACGCTCTCGACAAGGCGCATGACGCCCTGGCGGACGAGGCGACAGAGCCCGCTCCCGAATGGGCCTACTGGGTCAGCTCCGACGAACTCCGCATCATGGACGCGCGGGTGTACACCGAACTCCATCGGCCCCTGCGGGCGGTGCCTCTCCTCCGCGAAGTCCTGGAGCGCTACGACACTACGCACACTCGTGAGCTCGCGCTTTACCTCTCCTGGCTGGCCATCGCCTACGCGGATGCGAATGAACCCGAGGCGGCGGCCGAGATCGCCACGCGGGTGATGGAACTCTCGGCGGAGATCACGAGCGACCGTACGGCCGAGCGTTCGCGCGTGGTGCTCCGGCGCCTCACCTCGTACTCCGACGTGCCCGAGGTCCGCGCCCTTCTCGATGCCGCCTGATCCGGTTCTCTCCTCGGAGCCCTCTCCCCGGCCGTGGACGGGCTACGCCGGTCCCCTCGGACGGAGCCCTTCGTCTCCATAGGGCCCACCCGACCGGATCTGGTGCGCGCCCCGCCTGTGGGCGTTCATGGAGACACGCGAGGAAAGGAGCCTTCCATGGACTGGCCCACCGCGGCGATCATCCTCGGCGTGGCGTTCGCCGCCACCGCGCTCGGCACGGCCTTCATGGTCAGGGGCCAGAAGGAGGAGAAGGAGAACAAGAAGGAACAGTAAGGGTCCCGGACCCGCATCCCGCGGGCGCGGTCGGCGGGCACGCTATTCCGTCCGCCCCCGCCTCCCGGCCGCCGTCGGCGGCGTCCTCTTCCCCCCGAACCTCCTGCGCAGGAACAGGACCAGCAGCACCACCGCTGCTCCCCCGCCGACCCACGGCAGGGCCCATCCCGTCGCGGACGACAGCGCCTCCCCCAGGTCGCCATCCCCCGATGCCTCCCCGCCGGCCGTGGGGCCGCCCTGGCCGGTCCCCAGGACGTCCCTTCCGCCCAGCTCCACCAGCAGGCCGTCCAACGACTCGCGCACCGAGTCCTCCACCTTCCCGAAGAACACGGCCCCCTCCAGCGACCCCCAGTTCCCTCCGACGTCCTCCCCGCCCTTCACCGGGTAGCCCGTGATCGCGCCCGTGCCGTCCACCGCGTACACCGCGACCGGCCCGTCCGCCCCCTGCGCGACCGCCGCCGCCAGCGCATCGTCACCGGGCCCCGTCCCTCCGGTCTCCAGGAACGCGCCCTGCGGCACGACCGCCACCCGCACGGGCTCTCCCCGCCCATCCCGCTCCTCCCGCTCGGCCAGCGCCGCGTCGACCTTCTCCGCGTCGCCCTCCTCCAGGTCGGTGGCGGCCAGCGGGTGCACGTACAGGTGCCCGTCCGCCAGCCCTTCCCGCGCGTCCTCGACCACACCCCCGTCCACGGCCCCCGCGAACGACGCCACGGCCGCGCCCAGCTCCCCCTGCGCCCCCGTCGCCCCCTCGGGCAGAACCGGCGTGATCTCCGACGGCTCCAGGCCCTCCTCCCCCGTCGCCGGGGTCAGCTCGAACGCCCCGTCCCGCCACTGGGCCAGCAGCGCGCTCCCGCCCCCGCCGAGCGGCGCGAGCATCTCCTCCGCCAGCTCGTCGGCCCCCTGGCCGTCGGCGGCGGCCGCGAGCGCCGGGATGACCGCGACCCGCACGTCCTCCAGCCCACCGAGCCGCCGGGTCAGCGCATCGGCGGCGGCCCCCGGGAACCCCTCCTCGATGGACGGGTCCACGTACACCCGCTTCCCCGCCTCGGCCGCCCTGCGCACGGCCCCGCGCAGGTCGCGGTCGATCAGGTCGACGACCCCGGCCACGCGCTCCAGGGGCCCACCGGCGGACGCGGCGAAGTGGTCCTCCAGCTCCCCGTCGGTGACGGCCGCGGGACCGACCCACGACCACCCGAACCGGGGCTCTGCGGCCGCGTCGGCGCCGTCGCGCACCGCGGCGACGTACAGCCCCGGCCGACCGACCCGCACGGCCGTCCGCTCGGCGGCCGACTCCGGGTCGCCCTCGGCCAGGATCTCGGCCCGCACGGCCACGTCGGCGCTCTCCAGCCGCGCCCGCGCATAATCCTCCACCTGCTCGGCCCGCGCGCGCTCGGAGGGCCCCGCCCCGTCCTCCCCGGCCCCGCCGTCGGTGTGGACGACCTCGCCGGAGGCGAACGCCTCGACGGCGGCCTCGACCCCGTCACCGCTCGTCGCCGCCCCCGCAGGGGCCGCCGGGACCGCCCCCAGGACCGGCCCCGCCACCGCCGCCAGGCACACGAGAGCACCGGCCCGCACGGCCTTCCGCATTCCCAGAACCTCCGCATCCCCGCGCCCGGGACCCAGGCCCGGCCAGGTTAGCCCACCCCCTTTGCCCGCGTTTCGTCGGGCCCGAATCCGCGCGCGCACATCGACGCAGTTCACAGCGGGTAGGAGTCCCCCATGGACGGAACCGTGACACTGAACCTGCTGATGGCACTGGTGCTGCTCGTCGGGATCCTCGCCCTGATCGGAACCGTGGGCATGCTGATGAAGCACGAGAGCGACCGGGCCCACCGGTGACCGGACCGGGACGGAAACGGAAAAAGGACGCACGCGAGAGGGGCGCCCCGCACGGGGCGCCCCTCCTGTCGTACCTGTCGTACCTNCCCTGTCGCCCCTGCCGCGCCGGATGAGCGGCGGCGGTCGCCGCCCGCTCCGCTACCAGCGCAGCTGCGCGGCCACGCCCTCGTCCTCGGACAGCACGTCCGCCGCCTTCTCCGGCAGCACCGTCACCTCGGACCCGTTACCGAGCGCCATCTCGATCATCCGCTCGCCCATGTCCCGCTCGGGTGCCATCTCCGCCTGGTCGACCCCCGGGGGCACCTCGCCCTCCGGGAAGTAGGAGCCGTCGGGCGACCTCTGCCCCGCCATCCGGACGGCCCCGTCGAGGAACAGGTGCGCCACCCGCCCCTCGCGGAAGGCCCCCAGCACGTCGCTCAGCCCCACGGCACCCGAACCGCCGGACAGCGCCGCGTCCCGCGCCTTCTGCGCCGCGTCCCTGGCCCCCTGCACGCGCACCGCCTCGATCTCCGGGCCGATCTGCGCGGCGATCTCCGGCGGCGTGCGGGTCTCCACCACCTGCCCCAGCACGATGATGTCCCGGTGGCTGTCCTGGNGGCGGTTCGCCGGTGATGGCCACCGACGACCACCCGCACTCGTCGGCGATCCGCTTGAGCTGCGGGCGCATGTCGTTCAGGTACCGCAGCATGTGCTCGGCGACCTTGTGGTTGAAGCGGTCGAGCTGCCCCGAGGCGCGGTTGAACGTGCGCGGGTGGCCCCGCGCGGGGCCGCGCATCTCGCGCCAGTCCTCATCGTCGATCTCGATCGGCAGCCAGGTGATGTCCTTGGCGGTGCCGAAGCGCAGGTCCACCACGCGCACCCCGTCGGCCGAGACCGCCAGCACCCCGGCCGGGGCCCCGGTGGCCACCGCCGCCGCCAGCGGCCGCAGGTAGGCGGTGCGCTCCAGCACCGCGCAGTCCTCCAGCGGCATCTGCATCGTGTACACGCGCACATCGTCACTGCTGACCGGGGCGAACAGGGCGCGCCCGACCCCCGACTCGGCGCCGCTGTCCAGGACATCGTCGAGCTGCGGGCGCAGCGCCTCCAGCCGCGCGAGGACCGCCTCCTTGCGCCGCTTGTCGCCGTTGGAGCTCACCTCGTTGCGCAAGGCGGTGATCTCGTTGGCGACCTGCAGGCGCCATGCGGGGGAGGACGACCGGTCGCGCGGGTCGGCGGTGGCGTAGACGGACAGCACCCCCATGTCGTCCGTCATCGTCGCAAGGTCTCGGAGCGATGTCTGGTCAAGGAGCACGTTCATCCCGCCAATCGTCGCGATGTGCTCGCCCCGGAAGGCCGGGGCGAGATCCCTTCCTGCATAACAGGAGATCAGGACGCATATCAACGGTCGGTCGGGATCGCACCATGCCGGATCCAAGAAATCCGGCCGCCCGGTGTGACAAGGCGGCGGCGCCCCAGGAGAATGCACCGTGGACAATCCGACGAAGATGGACAAGGCAACGTGACGACCTCTATCGAACAGCGGATCGCCGAGGAGCTCGGTGTCGCCGAGAAGCAGACGGCGGCCGCCATCGGGCTGCTCGACGAGGGCAGCACCGTCCCGTTCATCGCCCGGTACCGCAAGGAGGCGACCGGGGGCCTGGACGACGCCCAGCTGCGCACCCTCGAAGAGCGCCTGCGCTACCTGCGGGAGCTGGAAGAGCGGCGCACCAGCGTGCTGGAGTCGATCGACTCCCAGGGCAAGCTCACCGACGAGCTCCGGGCGAGCATCATGGCCGCCGACTCCAAGGCCCGCCTGGAGGACATCTACCTGCCCTACAAGCCCAAGCGGCGCACCAAGGCCCAGATCGCGCGGGAGGCGGGGCTGGAGCCCCTGGCCGACCTGCTGCTGGGCGACCCGGGGCAGGACCCCGAGGGCAGCGCGGCACCCTACGTCGACGCCGACAAGGGGGTGGCCGACGCCAAGGCCGCGCTCGACGGCGCCCGCGCCATCCTCGTCGAGCGCTTCACCGAGGACGCCGACCTCGTCGGCGACCTGCGCGAGCGCATGTGGGAGCGGGGCCGGGCGGTGTCCCGGGTCAAGGAGGGCAAGGAGCAGGAGGGCGAGAAGTTCGCCGACTACTTCGACTTCTCCGAGCCGCTGACCGCGCTGCCCGCGCACCGGGTGCTGGCGCTGTTCCGCGGGGAGAAGGAGGACGTGCTCTCCCTGACCCTGGACCCGGAGCCGGAGGACGCGGGCGAGGGCGCCGAGCCGGGGCCGACGGTGTACGAGCGGGCGATCGCCGCCCGGTACGACATCGCCGACCGGGGCCGCCCGGCCGACCGCTGGCTGCTGGACACGGTCCGCTGGGCCTGGCGCACGCGGGTGTTCGTGCGGCTCGACATCGACCTGCGGATGCGGCTGTGGCAGGCCGCCGAGGACGAGGGCGTCCGGGTGTTCGCCTCGAACCTGCGCGACCTGCTGCTGGCCGCCCCGGCCGGGCAGCGCCCCACCATCGGCCTGGACCCGGGCCTGCGCACCGGGGTGAAGGTGGCGGTGACCGACGGAACCGGCAAGGTGGTGGCCACCGACACCATCTACCCGCACGCGCCGCGCAACCGGTGGGACGAGTCGATCGCGGCGCTGGCGAAGCTGGCGGCCGAGCACGGGGCCGAGCTGGTGGCGATCGGCAACGGCACCGCCTCGCGGGAGACCGACCGGCTGGCCGCCGACCTGATCAAGCGCCACCCGGAGCTGAAGCTCACCAAGGTGATGGTGTCCGAGGCGGGCGCGTCGGTGTACTCGGCCTCGGCCTACGCCTCCCAGGAGCTGCCGGAGCTGGACGTGTCGCTGCGCGGGGCGGTGTCCATCGCGCGGCGGCTCCAGGACCCGCTGGCCGAGCTGGTCAAGATCGACCCCAAGTCGATCGGGGTGGGCCAGTACCAGCACGACATCTCCGAGGCGAAGATGTCGCGGACGCTGGACGGCGTGGTCGAGGACTGTGTGAACGCGGTGGGCGTGGACGTCAACACAGCCTCGGCGCCGCTGCTGACGCGGGTGTCGGGCATCGGGTCGACGCTGGCCGACAACATCGTGGCGCACCGGGACGGCAACGGGCCGTTCCGCACCCGCGGCGACCTGAAGCAGGTGGCGCGGCTCGGCCCGAAGGCGTTCGAGCAGTGCGCCGGCTTCCTGCGCATCCCCGGCGGGGACGACCCGCTGGACGCCTCCAGCGTGCACCCGGAGGCCTACCCGGTGGTGCGGCGGATCATCGACGGCACCGGGACGGCGCTGACCGACCTGATCGGCGACGGGAAGATGCTGCGGGGGCTGCGCCCGGAGGACTTCACCGACGAGGCGTTCGGTGTGCCCACGGTCACCGACATCCTCAAGGAGCTGGAGAAGCCGGGCCGCGACCCGCGCCCGGCGTTCGCCACGGCGGCCTTCAAGGAGGGCGTGGAGACCCTGTCCGACCTGGAGCCGGGGATGATCCTGGAGGGGACGGTCACCAACGTGGCCGCCTTCGGGGCGTTCGTGGACGTGGGCGTCCACCAGGACGGGCTGGTGCACGTGTCGGCGATGGCCAAGCGGTTCGTGGAGGACCCCCGGGAGATCGTCAAGCCCGGCGACATCGTGCGCGTGAAAGTGATGGACGTCGACGTGCGGCGCAAGCGGATCTCGCTGACGATGCGCCTGGACGACGAGATCGACGGCACCGCCAAGGGCGGCGGCCGCGCCGACGGCGAGGGCGCCTCCGGCGGCGGTGGCCGCGGCGGCGGGAACGGCCAGGGCGGCCGCGGCGGAGGAGGCCGGCGCGGCGGCAAATCGGGCGGCGGGGGCAAGCCGGGCGGCGGGGGCAAGCCGGGCGGCGGAGGCAAGGGCCGTGGCGGCGCCTCCGAGCCGAACGGGGCGATGGCCGACGCCCTCCGCAAGGCGGGCCTGGACCGGCTGCGCTGACCGGGACGGCGGCGGTCGGCCGTGTGCAGGGCCCAAGCTCTCTGAGCGGGCGGGGAATCTCCCCCGCCCGCTCCTTCGTGTAAAGGGACCGACGCACCGGCTCTGGGGACTTTGGTCACCTTCTTCCCGGGACCAAGGTCGGTGAAATGCCGCGCTCGCCCGCCTTTGCCGAGTATCGCCCTGAATCTCCACTCCTGCGCACTAGGCTTGCCTCCTTATTCCGGAGTGGATGCTGTGGCTTCAGCGAAGCGGGTGACGATCATGGCCGCAGATGACCTGCCCTTCACGGACCCGGCCGCACGGCGGCGGGCACCCGCGCGGCCGCCGGGTCGGGACCCGGATGACTCCTCCCCCGCCGTCGGAAGCGCTCCCGGACGCATGACGCGGATGGCGGCGGGGTGCCTCATCGCACTGGCGCTGTCGGGGTGCGCGCTCGGCGATCCCGCCGCGGTGGACACGGAGGACGGATACGGGCCCTCCGAGGAGGCGGCGGAGCCGACGCCCTCCGAGCCCGCGGTCCCCGACGGGGTCCCTGAGGACGCCCAGGCCGCCGAGGTGGAAGAGGTCCCCAGTGCTGGGACGGTGAGGCTGCTGGCGCTCGGCGGACGAGCCGACGGTCCGCTCACTGAGGGGGAGAGCGCTGAGGTGCTGCTCTCGGGCATTGAGGCCCCGGCGTCCGGTGAGTGCTACGCCGAGGAGGCCGCGGACCGTGCCGAACTGCTGCTTCGGCCCGGGGAGACCGTCTTCGTCGGCGACGCCGGCGACTCCGGAGACGGCCTGCTCGCCCAGGTGTGGAACGCCGACGGCACCTGGGTCAACGAGGCCCTCCTTCGGACCGGGCACGCCGAGTTCGCCTCGATGGACGACGCGACGGACCGGGCCGACGAGCTGCGGGAGGCGGCGGACGGGGCCGAAGAGGCCGGCGAGGGCCTGTGGACCGAGTGCGCGCCCGAGCCGCCGCCCGAGCCGGAGGCACCCCAGGAACCGGAGGAGCCCGCCGCCCCGGAGGTGGAGGAACCGGAACCGGCTGAGCCCGCGGAACCCGCCGAACCTGAAGAGCCCGCGGCGCCGGATGACGGGATCATCATGGCCCCGTCCGGAAAGCACTACGCGGCCGGGCAGTTCTGCAAGCACGACCACCTGGGCATGACCACCCAGGACGCGTCGGGGCACACCCTGCTCTGCGCCTTCCACGACGGCGAGGCCAACGCCCGCTGGAAGCGCGTATGAGCTCCGGACGGCCGCCCCGGGAGGTCACCGGAGGTCACCCGCGAGGCCCATGACGCGAGCACCGCGCCATACGGCGCCGCTGGTGCGCCGAGTGCCATGGGGCGGCCCGAATCGACGACACTCCGGGGGCGCCGACCGCCTGACGCGCACGTATGTCTCGTCTGCCGGACCTCTTCGACCGGATCTCTTCGAGGGGTAGGGCCGCATTCCCTCCCCCCGTCGGGCGCCTCGTCTCCGCTCCACGGTTCCGGTCCCACTGGAGCCGCCGTGCCGTAAGGGGCACCGACCGGCGGATGGCATCCGCCGGCCTTCCACGCCGCGCACCGGGCACCCCTGGCGGGGATCTCCAGGAATGACACCCCTCCGGCGACACCATCGGCGAATTCCGCCGAGTGTTCACCCGGGGCACAGGAGAGCCGAACGGGAGATCCGGGAGGTGGCCGGTGCTGCTCCGGTAGCCCGCACATCCGCGCGGGCCTGGGCATCGCCGCGGGTGAAGGCCTCACCCGGGGTACGGGGAGGAGGCGACACGACAGCCGCCCGGTCCCGCCGCGCTTCGCCCCACCGCCCGCTAGGAAACCATCAGCAACACCCGCCCCAACGGATCCGCCAACAGGTCCCTCCGGCGGACCTGGCCGACCGGCGGTGCGGGCGGCGAGACCGCCCGCACCGCCACCGGCCGGGGCCCGTCCGTCCGGCCCGGCGAGGAGCGCTCACCCGTTCCCCCTCGGCAGGCCACGGGCCCGGCCGGTCGCATTCGTGAGGCGCCGGGCGCCCGCGCCACGGGTCAGGCGCTGGTCAGGACCACCAGGCGCCCGGTCGCCCTGGTCATCGCGACGTAGCGGTCCACCGCCCCGGTGATGCCGTCGCCGAAGGAGTCGGGGTCGACGAGGACCACCAGGTCGAACTCCAGGCCCTTCACCAGCTCCGGGGACAGGGACCGGACCCGCGGCCCGTCCCGGAAGGCCGGGGCGCCGATCACGCAGGCGGTCCCCTCGGTGTTCTCGGCGAGCCAGGCGTCGACGACCTCCTGCAGGTCGGCGGCCGACCCGTGCGCGACCGGCACGCCGCCGCGGCGGATGGACACCGGCACGTTGGCGTCCGGCAGGGCCGCGCGGATGACCGGTTCGGCCTCGGCCATGACCTCCTCCGGCGTCCGGTAGTTGATGCTCAGGGACGCCATCGTGATCCGGTCGAACCCGACCCGCTCCAGCCGTTCGCCCCAGGTCTCGGTGAACCCGTGCCGGGCCTGGGCCCGGTCCCCGACGATGGTGAAGCTCCGGGACGGACAGCGCCGCATCAGCATCCGCCACTCGGCGTCGGTCAGTTCCTGGGCCTCGTCGACGACGATGTGCGCGAACGGCCCGGCGAGGCGGTCCCGGTCGGCGGCCGGGAGCGCCCCCTCGTCGACCAGGGTCTCCTGCAGGTCCTCGCCGAGCAGCATCGTCACCGCGCCCTCGCCGTCGTCGTCGGCGCCGACGATGTCGTCGATGACGTCGGCCATGCGCGCGCGTTCGGCCGCCGCCGAGGAGCGGCGCTCGCGCTCCCGCCGCGCCGCCCGCGGGTCGCCGGCCCGCTGCCGCGCCGCGTCCAGGATCGGCAGGTCGGACACGGTCCAGGCGTGCGGGTCGGGCCGCTGCAGCCGTCTGACCTCGTCGATCTCCAGCCCCGGCGCGCACATGCGCAGGTAGGCGGGGACGGTCCACAGGTCGCCGACGATGTCGGTCGGTTCGAGCAGCGGCCAGGCCCGGGACAGGGCCCCGATCAGCTCCGGGCTGCGCAGCAGGGCGGCGCGGACCTGCTCGGTGGGCGCGTCCTCGTCGTCGGGGTCGGCGATGGCGTCCGCCCCGATCGCGGCCAGCTCCGCGAGGATCTGTGCGCGCGCCTCGTTGTGCGGGGTGCCCGGCTCCACGGCGTCGAACGCCTCGGCCCAGTCGCGGGCGGTCAGCCGGACGTCGCCCCGGTCGGTGGTGACCGTCGTCGCCTCCTCGGGCGGGCGCTCGTAGAACCGCACGGCCTTCTCGACCGCCCCGGCCAGGTCGGCGGAGGACTTGAGCCGGGCGACCTCCGGGTCGGCCTCGGGCGGCGCGTCCGCCCCTTCCGGGACGAGGTCGCGCACGGTGCAGGTGAGGACGCCCTCCTCGCCGAGGCTGGGCAGGACGTCGGACACGTAGGCCAGGTAGGGCCGGTGCGGGCCGACGAACAGGACGCCGCCGCGGCGGTGGCCCATGCGGGGGTCGGCGTAGAGCAGGTGGGCGGTGCGGTGCAGGGCGACGACGGTCTTGCCGGTGCCGGGGCCGCCGTCGACGACGAGGGCGCCGTCGGACCCGGCGCGGATGACGGCGTTCTGGTCGGCCTGGATGGTGCCCAGGACGTCGCGCATGCGCTCGGACCGGTTGGTGCCGAGGCCGGCGATGAAGGCGGACTGGTCGTCGAGCGCGGCGTGGCCCTCCAGCCCGTCCTCGCTGAAGACCTCGTCCCAGTAGTCGGCGATGCGGCCGCGGGTCCAGCGGTAGCGGCGGCGGCTGGCCAGGCCCATCGGGTCGGCGTGGGTGGCGGCGAAGAAGGGCTCGGCGGCGGGCGAGCGCCAGTCGACCAGGAGGCGGCGGCCCTCGGCGTCGGTGAGTCCGAGGCGGCCGATGTAGACGGGGCCGGTGCCGTCGGCGGCGACGATGCGGCCCAGGCACAGGTCGAGGCCGAATCGGCGCAGGGTGCGCAGGCGGGCGGAGAGGCGGTGCACCTCCAGATCGCGGTCGAGGGCGGCGCGGCCCTTGCCGCCGGGGGCGCGGCGGGCGGCGTCGAGGCGGTCGGACAGGTCGGCGACGGACTCCTGGAGGGTGCGGGCGACGGCGGCGAAGTGGCGCTCGTCGTCGGCGATCATGGCGGGGTCGGTCTTGCCGGGGTGGTGTTCGGCGAGGGCGGAGAGGTCGAAGGCGCTGTCGGCCTGGGTCGTCACGGTGTCCCCCGGATTGCATGCGCTGGTCACGAGCGACGATTGTGCGCCACGACCGGGGTCTTGCCGCAAGCCCCGGGGTGCGCTATAGATTGAGAGTGGCAGGGAGGTTCCTGCCCATGACCGTCCACAATGGATGGTCGTTTTTCTCCCCTCCCCCGCCCGTCCTCGCCCGCCGAATGTCGCCACGGGGGCCCATACTTCTGCCGACGGCACCGCCGGGTGCCGCCGGTGCCGTCCGTGGCACGCACGAGGGGAGCCAACGTGGCCGAGGTCGTCGTCTTCCACCATGCGCTGGGCCTGACGCCCGGGGTCCGCGCGTTCGCCGACGGGCTGGGCCGAGCGGGCCACCGGGTGCACGTGCCCGACCTGTACGAGGGGCGCGTCTTCGCGACCTTGGAGGAGGGCGCGGGCCACGCGCAGGACATCGGGTTCGGCACCGTCATCGAGCGCGGGACCGCCGCCGCGGAGCGCCTGGCGTCGGCACCGGTGTGCGTCGGGTTCTCGCTGGGCGTGCTGCCCGCGCAGAAGTACGCCCAGACCGCCCCCGGGGCGCGGGGCGCGGTCCTGCTGGAGGCGTGCGTACCCGCCTCCGAGTTCGGCCCCGGGTGGCCGAAGGGCGTCCCGGTGCAGGTCCACGGGATGGACGCCGACCCGTTCTTCGCAGGCGAGGGCGACGCGGATGCCGCGCGGGCCTTGGCCGAGGAGAGCCCCGACGCGGAGGTGTTCCTGTACCCGGGCGATGGCCACCTGTTCACCGACAGCGGCCGGGCGGCCTACGACGCGACGGCGACGGCCCAGGTGATGGAGCGCGTGCTGGCCTTCCTCGGCCGCATCGACGCCGCCCTGGGATCATCGGCACCGTGAGCGGCGGACGATACCCACCTCATGGACTCCGCCGAGCGCGCCCCCTCCGCGCCGTTCTCCCGTGTCACGATCCGTGTCGGCGCACTGCTGTTCTGCGGAGCAGAGGTCGCCCTCATCCGCCGGGACCGGCCCGACTCCGTGCACTACATCCCGCCCGGAGGCGACGTCGAACCCGGTGAGGACCTGCTCGCCGCGCTCCGCCGCGAACGCGCCGAAGAACTCGGCATGCCCCCGGCCCAGGCCCGCCTTCCCGAACTCCTCCGGGTGGTGGACCAGCGGGTCGGCCGCCCAGGCCCCACGGCCCCTCCTCGGAAGCTGCATCCGCTCTACCGCCTGCACATCACCCGGGCCGTCCGAGACGCGTTGTCCACCGTGGAGTACGACGAGCTGCCCGACGGCTCCCGAGAGGCCGGAACGGTCCATCGGGTCCACCACCGGTCCTGTGCGGAGCTGCCGCTGTTCCCTCCGATCGGGCGCGCGCTGTCCGCGCTGCCCGATCCCCATGCGGCCGTCGCCGACGCCGCTCTGGAGGCCGTGACCGACGACAACTACACATGGGTGTAGCGGGGCCGATCACGTCCCCTGCCGGAGCGGCTCACAGCCGCTCGTCCGGGTCCCGCGGGTCGACCTTCGGGACCGGGGGCTGCGGGGGCGCCTGGCCCTGACCAGGAGCGGGGGCTCCCGCACCCCCGGAGGGGTGTCCCTCTCCCCCTCCCGGGGCGTCCGCGCCGTCGTGGTGGGGCCCATGTGCGGGGCCACCGCTCCCACCGTCGGCACTGCTATCACCCGATCGGCCCGCGCGGTGCAGGCGCACCCCGGCCCAACTCACGCCCAGCAGGACCGCGCCCGCGATGGCCAGGATCGCCGCCGCCGAGACACGTCCGTCGGTCAGCTCCCACACCAGTTGCGGCACGCCGACCGTCGCGGCGATGGTGCCGAACACCAGCAGCGCCCCCGCCCGGCGCCAGGCGTAGAGCCCCAGGAGGACCACCGCCAGCCCGATCACACCCAGGTAGTTCGCCGGGGTCGGCAGCAGTTCCGCCGCCGCCAGCGCCGTGGCCGCCCCCAGGCCGATCGCGGTCCCCCGCTCGGCGACCAGGCCGGTCAATGCCGCCGCGACCCACACCGCGCCCACCAGGAGGTAGCCGGTTCCGTTGACCGCCATCGTGTCGGTGTCGCCGAAGAGGTACAGGCCGCTGCCCGTGCCGAGCACCCTGTGCACCCATTCCAGCACCCCGCCCACGAGGACCGCGCTCATCGCCCAGGCGGCGACCACGCCGGGCGCCGACCGCAGGAGGGCGTACCCGCCGACCGCCACCGCCAGGCCCGCGCCGCCCATCGCCAGGAGGGAGTCGTCCCAGTCCGGGATCGCCGACGAGGTGAACACCTCGACCGCGAACAGCGCCGCCACCGACGCCAGCCCGAAAAGCGTCCCGCCGATGCGCCGCCTGACCTTGGGCACCCGGTCGCGGGGCTTGCCCAGCGCCTTGGGGCCGCCCGCCATCACCATCCCGGCCAGCGCCAGGACGGGGACCGCCGCCGCGAGCAGGGCCACACGGGTGACGTCGCTCAGGTCCTCCCACGAGGTGGCGGCGAACGTGGCGACGGCGGCGAGCAGCAGGCCCCCGCCGATGTAGCCGACGACCTCCGACCAGCGCACCCCGCCCGAAGCCTGGGCCCGGTCCAGCTCGCTGCTGACCGCCTGGGCCTGCCCGGCGGTGATGACGCCCTGCCGGACGAGCCGCCCCAGCGCCTCCTCCCGGGCGCGCCCCGCATCGTCCGACACCGTGTCCCGCCTTTCGCCGTGGGGAGTCCGTGGGCTGCGGCGCCGGAACGCCGTCCTCGTTCCGGCGCCGCGATGCGTCCATCCCATCACGCGGGTGGCTCCCGTGGATGAGTACCGGTACTCACCCCTTTGCGCCCGAGGGCTCGGGGCTGAACGCGCGGGACGCGGGGCCTGGCACGCGGAGCTCAGCGACCCCGGCGTATCGGGTGGCGCGAGTAGAGCACTTCGGCGGCGCGCAGGAGCGCGCGGTCGTGGCCGGGGGCGGCGAGCAGTCCCACGCCCACGGCGCGGCCGCCGGGAAGCCCCCCGGCATCGACGGGGACGGTGAGCTGTGGCGCTCCGGCGAGGCTCGCGGGGGTGGACAGGCGCACCGTGGTGCCCCGGAAGCGCTTCCGCTCGGCGGGTTCGGCTGCCCGGTGCGGGGCGCCGTCCGCCAGGACCGGGAGGGCGATCACCGCCCCGGGCGGGCAGACCCGGGCGAACGTGTCCCGGTAGTGGGCGCGGCCCGCCTCGTCGGCCCGCCGGTCCGTTTCGGGGGCGGCGGCCAGCGATTCACAGCGGCGCAGGCGTTCCCGAACGTCGGCGTCGAGCGCGTCGGCGTTGGCGGTGACCCATGCGGCGTGCTCGTCCCAGATCTCGCGGGACTGCAGGCGGGCGAAGAGTTCGGTGTGCTCGGTGCCGACCAGTCCGGTCAGGTCGGCGTGCAGCAGCGGCAGGCCGAGGTCCCCGGCGAGGAGGACGGCGAGCCCGCGCACGGCGAGCACGGTGGCCTCGGAGGTCTGGGGCGGGAAGTCGTCCGGGAGGTAGACCGCCGTCAGCCCGTGTTCCTCGGCGTCGGGGCCGTCAAGGGGCCTGGCCTGGGGTGTTCCCGGGGCGGTGCCCGTAACCTGGTCGTAGGCGGGCCGCAGTGGCCCAGGGTCACGGGCGAACAGGCCGACCGTGTCGAAGGACGGGGCCAGCGGGAGAACCCCGGTGGAGTCGAGGGCCCCGTGCGTCGGCCGGAGCCCGAGGATGCCGCAGCAGGCGGCGGGGACGCGCACCGACCCGGCGGTGTCGGTGCCCAGAGCGATGTCGGCGGCGCCCCCGGCGACGGCCGAGGCGCTGCCCGAGGACGACCCACCGGTATGGCGGTCGGGATGCGCGGGGTTGTGCGGGGGTGGGCCCTCTCCTACGTCCCCGACGACGGAGTAGGCGAGCTGGTCGAGCTTGGCCATCCCGACGAGGTGGGCCCCTGCCTCGCGGAGCGCGGTGACGGCGGGGGCCGTCGTCTGCGCGGGGGCATGGGTGGCCCGCCAGCGCGGATGCCCGAAGGAGGAGGTGTGCCCGGCAACGGCGAAGAGGTCCTTGACAGCGAAGCCGACCCCGCTCAGCGGCCCATCGGAGAGCGGTCCGAGCGCGAAGGTGTCCGGGACCCAGCAGTGGAGATCATCGCCGGTCCCGGCCGTCGTGACCATGCGGGGCCCACCTCTCTGCCTGGAGCGTCCTCAGCGGGCTGAGCATAGCCGCCGAGAGGGCGGCCGGGAGCGTGTCCATCCAACATTCAGGGTCGCGCCCACCAGGCGCACCGCCGTGGACCATCCCCGCACGCGCGGGGAGCAGCCTTGGGAGGCGTACCTGGGCCGGTACTTGATGGGACCATCCCCGCACGCGCGGGGAGCAGCTCCGGCTCGGGCACATCAACGCCTTCGAGCTGGGACCATCCCCGCACGCGCGGGGAGCAGATGGCCGCCACACCGATCAATGTCGCCGACAAGGGACCATCCCCGCACGCGCGGGGAGCAGTCCTTGCTGGGGACCACGCTGATCCGCGTCGGGGGACCATCCCCGCACGCGCGGGGAGCAGTACCCGCAGGGCGGAGCGGTCGGGAACCGCGCGGGACCATCCCCGCACGCGCGGGGAGCAGCTGGCCCGAATGGCGCAGGACACCGCCGCCGGAGGACCATCCCCGCACGCGCGGGGAGCAGCCCCTAACCGATCTTGATTCCCCGGAATCCACGGGACCATCCCCGCACGCGCGGGGAGCAGACTCGGTGACCTGGGACTATACACCAAGCAACCTCTTGTTTTGAACAACTTCCGACATGCCACCTCCTCCTCAACGCCTCGCCCCAGGCCACCACACTCCGGTTCAAGTTCCATTCGAGTGGCGTGCCCATTCGGCAGCCGCCCGAAGGCGACGCGCCTTTCTTTCAACCGTGCACGACCTCGTAGCGCAGGACGACGCTCTCCGAGCCCTCGCGGCGGATCGTCTCGATCAGTCGGAGCGGTGGGATCGGTACCGTGCCGAACGCCGGTGTCCCGTCGCCGACCACGCCCGCGCCGACCATCATGTGGAGCTCGTCCACCAGCCCGACAGCGAGCAGGTCGTTCCACACCGTCGGGCTGCCGAAGACGACGATGTCCTTGCCGTCCTGCTCCCGGAGCCGGGCGACGGTGTCGTGGGCCTCCGCCCGACGGACGATCCTCGTGGTGTCCGTCCACGGCGCGGTGTCATCGGCCGTCATCGAGTCGGAGACCACGTACTTCGGCAGGTCCCTGTTCCGGACGGCGATCTCGCGGTGCAGCGCGGCCAGCCCCGGGTCGGACGCGACGGCCGGTGACACGGCAGGGTCCTCGGCCACGGCCGGCCACCAGCCCACCAGCCCCCGGTAGGTGGTCGCACCGACCAGGATCGCGCCCGCCGCCCGCTGGCGCTCCACGTTGTAGGCATCGAAGAACCCGTCGAACGGCATGGCCATGATGTCCTTCCCCGGTCCCTCGACATAGCCGTCGAGCGACACCAGGTTGGCGACGACCACCTTGCGCATACCGCCTCCCCCTCCAGCCGGGTCCGCCTCGGACGCACACGGCGGGACCGCGTTTGCGCCAGATCCGACCACGCCGACGCCCGTTCGGGCAAGGACGTCACCGGCGACCGCGCCGCGGTCCCGTGCCCTCGTCCCGGCCGGGCGGAGCGCCCTGGCCGTCCTTGTTCGGAGGCACCAGCACCACCGGTGGCCGGGCGAGGTGCTCCTCCTCGCCGCACTCCCGGGCGTCCAGCACCCGCCAGGCGGTGATCCAGCGCTGGAACTCCTTCTCGTCACCGCCGCAGCCCAGGATCAGGGCGTTGAGCATCGTGTACTTGGGAAGCACGGTGGCGTTCAGGGCCGCGCACATGGCCGAGGCCGAGTACACGTTGCCGCAGCGGTCCGACATCTCCCGGTACGGCGGGCTCCCCGCCCACCTGCGGTACTGCCGCAGCGCCACCATGAACGCGGCCGGGGTGTCCATCTCCATCGGATCGGGGCGCAGGTCGAACCCGTCGACGTCGGGGACGGCCTGCCCGGCGGCAGGGGCCTCATCGGCACGGTGCGCGGGGACGGCGGCCACCGGGCCCTGCGGGTGGGGGACGCTGACCGTGATCCGCCGCCCCGGCTCGTCGGCGGCCTGGCCTGCGGGGGCCGGAGGCGCCGCGCGCCCCTGGACCGGGACGACCGGCACCTCGCCCCAGAGCATCCCGTCGGACCCGACGCGGACGCGGCGCGGGGGAACACCGGACACGACCGTGTAATTGGGGTCGCCCCTGTAGGTGCGCATGGATTCCTGCGGGCCGCTCTCGTGGCGCTCGTAGCGCTCGGGGGCCGTCATCGCGCCTCCCCGGCCGCGGTACGCCCGGCCCCGGCGAGGACGAGCGCGGCGGCGAGCGCGACGACCAGGGCCGTGGCGGGGTCGTGTCCGGCGATGACCAGGCCACAGGTCACGGCGGCGCCCGAGAGGAGTGCGAGGACCCGGACGAATGCCGGACTCGCGTAGATGGCAAAGTGCATAGGAGAACTCCGTTCGACGGGATCTACCGGATCGACCTGGACGGATCCGCCGAGCCGTGTCGAATTCGGGAACGCCTGGAGTATTGGAGACGGCGCGCCTACACGGGCTCACGGTGGGCCGATGGGGTGAAAGTACCCCAGACGGCGACCCCGCCGCCACAGCGCGTCGCCTTTATGTAACGTTTTCCGCGCCTTTCTCCCCACACGTCTCACCTGCGAATCCTGAGAGACCTGCGTGCGACGGATACGATTCCGCACATTCTTGTGCAGTCCTGTGCAGAGTCGTTTATGATCGTTCAGTGAATTTTGAGCGCGTTCCTCCAGGGCACTAGTGTCGCCGGGGCCGGAACTCCGCGATCATGGAGTTCCGGACGCGCCAAAATCCCGTTGCGGCTTCGGCCGCAACCGGCGGGGCCGGATCGACCTGGACAAGGAGCGCCTCCGGTGGGGACTGGAGACCCCCACCGGGCGCGGAAGGGCCCGCCGATCGGCCCCCGGCGTCTCGGACGCCGGGGGCGCGTCTTTCGTCGCCCCCTCGCACCTGCCCCTCCCGGTCCGTTCCTCCCGCGAGGGGGCCGCGCCGTGGGGGCACGGGGCTACAGACGCCCCGGAACGAATGAGCCGCCCCCGGGAGGGTTCCCTCCCGAGGGCGGCTTCTTGGTCGGGCGGACGCTCGGCTACGCGGGTCAGCCGCCGTACTCGGCCCGGATGCGGTCGGCGAAGCGGGCGAAATCGGCGCCGTGCAGGAAGGCGGACCTCATCGTCGCCGGGTCGGCTTTGCCCGTGCCCGCGATGTCGAAGGCCGTGCCGTGGTCCACCGACGTGCGCAGGATCGGCAGGCCCACCGTCACCGAGATCGTGCCGTCGAAGTCGAACGTCTTCGCCGCGATGTGCCCCTGGTCGTGGTACTGCGACAGCACGCCGTCGAAGCGCCCCTGCAGGAGCTGGTGGAACACCGAGTCGGCCGGGACCGGCCCGGCCACGTCGGCGCCGCGCCCCCGCATGCGCTCCACGGCCGGCGCAAGGTGCTCGATCTCCTCGTCGCCGAACGCCCCGTTCTCCCCGCCGTGCGGGTTGATCGCGGCCACCGCCAGCTTCGGCTCGTCGTGGCCGAACACCCGCAGCGCCGTCAGCGCCTCCTCGATCGCGGCCGTCTGCTGCTCCACGCTCACCTGGTCCAGCGCCTTGCGCAGGGACACGTGCCGCGTCGCGAAGAAGATCTTCTTCCCCCGCACCACGAACATGGTGTTCTGGCGCGTGGTCCCGGTCAGCGCGCCCAGCATCTCGGTGTGGCCGAGGTGCTCGCTGCCCGCCGCCCAGATGGCCTCCTTGTTGATGGGCCCGGTGACGATCCCCGATACCTCGCGGTCCATCGCCGCCTTCGTGGCGACCTCGATGGCCCGCACGGCGGCGGAGCCCGCGCGCTCGTCGACCTCGCCCCAGGGAAGCTCGGTGTCGCCGAGGGAGGCGATGTCGTAGCAGTCGATGACGCCCTCCCGCTCCTCGGGCAGGCCGGTCCAGGAGTCCAGGGCGCGGACCTCCACGTCCAGCCCGCACACCCGCGCGGCGCGGCGCAGTACCGCCGGGTCGGCGGCGACGACGCCGCGCGCCGGGGCGCCGGAGCCCACCTGTGCCAGGGTGCGCACGGTGATCTCCGGGCCGATGCCGACCGGGTCGCCGACGGTGACGGCAAGGGTCGGTCGTTCAGTCATGGCGGGTTCCCTCCCTGTTCGGTGGCCGGGGTGCCTCCTCCGCGCCCCGGCCGGTGCGTCATGCGTACGTGCGGCCCGTGCCGCTCGCGCGGCCGGTCACGTGTTCTCCTGCGGCTCGCCGCGGCGGAGCTCGGCGGGCACCGTGCGGGCCCGCGCGCGGGCGGTGGTGCGCAGCCGGGACAGGCACTCGGCGAGGGTGCCCTCGTCTCCGACCATGCCGCCCTTGGTGACGACGGGGACGCCGTCGAACGCTCCCCCGGCGAGGGACCCGTGCACCGCCAGGGGCACGACCTCCCCGCCGACCTCGAAGGCGTGGGCGCCGAGGGCGTCCAGCACCGCCGAGGTGACGTCCCCGCCGCTGGTGTAGAGCCCCGAGGGGGCGGGGGCGCGGCCGAGCACGTCGGCCACCAGCGCCGCGAGCCGACCGGGCAGCGCGCGCTTGGCCTCGTGGGACAGCTCCACGACGTCGCGCGCGCTGGAGGCGGTGCGCACCACCACCGCCTCGGGGAAGGCGGCGTCACGCAGTTGCGCCTCAAGGCGGCGGGCGACCGCAGCGGCGTGCCCGCCGTCCCTCTCGGCCAGGGCGCGCGCGTCGACGTCGACGAAGCGCACCCCTCCCGCGCGGGCGGCGGCCTCCAGTTGGCGGCGGGTCAGCTCGGTGGCGCTTCCCACGACCGCCAGCAGGGGGCCGAGCGCGCCGCCGCCCCCGCTCAGGCCGAGCGCCTCGGCGAGCATCGCCCCGCACGGGCCGGGGTCGACCGCCANGCCGTCACGGCGGTGCCCCTCGGCGGCCGCGGCGGCGACGGCCGCCAGGTGCCCCTCGGTGAGTGCGTCGCACAGCACCACCGGCTCCTCCCCTTCGGCGAGCCGGTCGGCCAGCGCCGGTCCGGTGACCTCCCGAAGCGGCACGTGCCGCACCGCCAGGCCGCTCTGGCGGGCCACGATCTCGGTGACGACGCTGCCGGTGACCGGGCTGAGCGGGTCCATCGCCAGCTCGGTCTCCTCCAGCGGGACGCCGTCGAGCAGCTGGACGCCGTCGGCGGTGACCCGCCCGGAGGCGGGGAAGGCGGGGGCGAGCAGCGCCCGCACCCGCGCCCGGCCGGGGGTGCGCCCGCGCACCGCCCGCCAGGCCGCCTCCAGCTCGGCGCCGACATTGCCGCGAAGGGTGGTGTCGGTGCGCTTGACCACCAGCGGCACCGGGCCGCCGCGCCACACCGCATCGATGGTGGCCTCCACCAGGCCCGCCGCCTCGGCGGCGGGCAGGTGGCGGCTGTCCAGGTCGGCGACGACCACGTCGAACTCGGCCGCGGCGCGCGGCGCGTGCGCGGGCGCCACCGCGGCCACCCGCATCCCGGCGCGGGCGAACCGGGCGCCGGTGGCGTTCGCGCCGGTCAGGTCGTCGGCCACGACCAGTACCTGGGCCATGTCCGGACTCCTATCCCAGAACCAGGGCCGCCACGCCGAGCAGCGGCAGGCTGGCCAGCCACAGCACCGTGGTCATACCGCTCCACATCTTCATCGCCGCGGTCCCGGACAGGCCGGTGAAGCGAGTGACGACCCAGAAGTAGGAGTCGCTGACGTAGGAGAAGACCATCGAGCCGGAGCAGGCGGCGAGCACGGCCACGGCGGGGTCGAGACCGGAGGACTGCACCAGGGGTGCGGTGAGGGTGGCCGCGGTGATGATGGCGACCGTGCCCGAGCCCTGGGCCAGCCGGACGAAGGTGGCGATGAGGAAGGGCACCAGCACCAGCGGCACCGGCCAGGCGGCGACCGCCTCGGCGAGGGCGTCGCCCACGCCGGAGGCGCGCAGGACCTCGCCGAACGCGCCGCCGGCGCCGGTGACGAAGACGATCATCCCGGCGGAGGCGGCGGCGGTGGTGAGCCAGCCGACGACGGCGGTGCGCGGTGTGCCCTTGGGCGGCAGCAGGTAGACGGCGGCCACCAGGCCGACGAGCAGGGCGATGGCGGGCTCGCCCGCGAAGGAGAAGAAGGGGGCGAGGCGGGCGAGGATTGAGCCCTCGGCGGCGGCGCCGGTGACGGTGTTGCCGATGATCAGGACCAGGGGCAGCAGCAGCGGGACCATCGCGAGCAGGGCGCTGACCGGCGGGTCGGGCGGCTCCTCGGCGATGTCGCGGCCGTCGGCGCCGAGCAGGGCACCGGAGCCGTCGCCGCTGCCGCCGTCCGGGGCGCCCGACCCGCCGTCGGCCGACCCGGCGTGCACCGCGTCGCGCTCGGCCACCAGGGCCGGGTCGAGGTGGGGCTCCAGGCGGGGGCCCATCACCCGGGAGTAGACGACCACGACGGGCATCAGCACCACGGCCATGGCCAGCGCGGCGACGATCACCGTGCCCAGGTCGGCGCCGAGCAGCCCGACGGCGGCCAGCGGCCCGGGGGTGGGCGGCACCAGGTGGTGGGTGATGGCCAGGCCCCCGGCCAGCGCCAGCGACAGGCCCACCAGCGGCTTGCCGTAGCGGCGGGCCAGGGAGCGGGCCAGCGGGTGCAGGATGACGAAGCCGGAGTCGCAGAACACCGGCACCGACACCACCGCGCCGGTGGCGGTCATGGCGGCGTCCTCGCGCCCCTTCCCGGCCAAGCGGACGAACATCTTGGCCAGGGCGTCGGCGCCGCCGCTCTCCTCCAGGACCTTGCCGATCATCACGCCCAGGCCGATCACGATGCCGATGCCGGCCAGGGTGCCGCCGAAACCGCTGGTGACGGTCTCCAGCAGGTCGGCCGGGGACATCCCGGCGACCGAACCGGTGACCAGGGCACCGGCGAGCAGCCCGACGAAGGCGTCCAGGCGCGTCCACAGGATGATCGCCACGACCGCGGCCACGCCCAGGAGCAGCGCCGCGAGCAGGAGCGGATCCATGTCTCCCCCTTTCTCGGGGTCAGTCGCCCCGGGCAGGGGTACGGGGTGCGCCCGGGGCGGGGACGGTGAGGAGGGTGCAGTGGGGGTCGCCCTCCAGTGCGCGGCGGGCACCGGTGTCCAGCCCGTCGTCGGTGATCAGCGTGTAGGGCCCGGCCAGGGGCGCCCAGTAGGGCTCGGCGTCGGAGCCGACCTTGGTGGAGTCGGCGACCACGACGGTGCGGCGGGCGGCGCGCATCTGCTGCTCCTTGACGGCGGCCAGCTCGGGGCTGGGGCAGTTCACGCCGCGCCCGGGGACCAGCCCGTCGGCGCCGACGAAGGCCAGGTCGGCGGCGACGCGGTCGAGCACGCCGCGGGTGAACTCGCCGACCATGGCGCCGCGGCGGCGCCGCACCCGGCCGCCGACCAGGACCAGCTCGATGCCCTCGGCGTCGATCAGGGCGCTCATGGGGCCCATTCCGGTGGTGAGCACGGTGGGGCCGGAGCGCTGGGCGAGCCGCTCGGCGATGAGGGTGGTGGTGCTGCCGGCGTCGAGGACCACCATGTGGTCGTCCTCGACGAGGGCGGCGGCGCGCTCGGCGATGCTGCGCTTGGCCGGGGCGTTGCGCAGGCTCTTCTGCACCCAGGTGAGCTCGCCCCCGGCGGGTGCGGGGACGGCGCCGCCGTGGGTGCGGACCACGCGTCCGGCCTGCTCCAGCTCGGTGAGCCCGCGCCGGACGGTGGAGGGGCTGATGCCCAGCTCCCGCGCGAGGTCCTCGACGCGCTGGACCCCGTCGGCGACGGCGTCCAAGAGCTTCTGGTGGCGCACCGGTCCTCCCGCGTCTGCTCATTTCGATCACGCTGACCCGCACAGAATGACCGAAATGAGCACCATGTGCAACCCCTCACACGAATTCTTGACCGTTATGAGCAGCCTCGGGAGGCTGTGGCCGGTCCGGGTGCAGCAGGGTGAGCGCCGCGAACGCCGCGAACGCCAGGGCCTCGGCCCCCGCCGCCGCGGCCAGCGCCGCACCGGTCCCGCGCTCGGCCAGCGCTCCCGCGATCGCGGCGCCCGCGGCCATGCCGCTGACCTTGAGCCCGGCGCCGATGGCGAAGACGCGGGCGCGGACGGCGGCCGGGGCGTCCCGGTGCCGGACCGCGAACAGGGCCGTGAGCTGCGGCCCCTCGGCCGCCCCGGCGACGGCGGCGGCGAGGCCCAGCACCAGCGCCGCCGCAGTGGCCGAGCCCGGCGGCAGTGCGCGGGCACAGGCGGCCAGGAGCGGGACGGCGCACAGGGCCGCGCCGCACACCCACAGCAGGGTGTCGGGGGCCAGGGCCGAGGGGCGGCGGGCGAGGAGGGCGTTCGCGGCGATGGCGGAGACGGCGGCCACGGAGAGCAGGAGGGTCCCGCGCTCGGGGGCGCCGAGCAGCTCCGCACCGAGGAGGGGCCAGCAGACGACGACCATGCCGCTCGCGGCCAGCGACAGCGTGGTGGCCGCCGTGGCCCGGGCGAGAGGGCGTCGTCCGGCGACGGCACGAAGGCCGTCGAAGAGCTCGGCGGCGAGTCGCGACGGTGTCGGAGGGGGCGGGAGGTCGCTCCGGAGCGGAGTCGTGCCGCCCTTGGCCCCTCCCCTTCCCCTCTCCCCGGCGAACGGCGTGGCGGCCCCGATGAGCAGGACCGCGGCCGCGAGGGCGCCCCATGGTCCGACGGCCCAGGCCGCCGAGGCGGCGATCGCGGGGCCTGCCAGCCCGGCGGCGCTGTAGGTGAGGGCGTCCAGGGAGTTGGCACGCGGAAGGAGGGCCGCGGGAACGGCCCCGGCCAGCCGTGAGGTCCACACGCCCGCGACCGCGGGTGCCGCAAGCCCCGTGGCCGCGGCGACCGCGAGGACGGCGACGAAGGGCACGCGGCCGAGCCCGACGGCGATGAGTGCGGTCCCGAGGGCGTAGAGGCCGAGCACGGCGGCCAGGAGCCGCCCCGGACGGGGACTGCGGTCGAGGAGCGCCCCGAGGACCGGCCCGCCNNGGGCCGCCCCCCGCCGTTGCGGCGGAGAAGAGCAGCGCCGCAGCGCTCTCCGTCCCGGTCGCCGCCAGCCCGGCGAGGAGGAGTGCGGGCCCCGCCGCCTCGTCTCCGACCCGGGCCGATGAGGCGCCGATGAGATACCGGGCGAGGGGGCGGTGCTTGCGGAGTGTCGTCACCCGGGTGAACGTAGACGGGTAACGGATGTACGGGTAGCTCCCGTTACCCCCGACGCCGGAGAGCCCCGGCACGGCCCGTCGCCCGACCGGCGACGGCGCCCGCAAGAGGGGGCGGCACCGGAACGCGCCGGGCGGCGGGCGGCCGGGGCGGGGGGAAGCGGCGACGAGGACAGGTCAGCGGCCCATGCCGGAGCGCCGTCAGCCGCTCGGCGTGTACACGGTCACCGTGCTCGGCGGCGACGGGGCCGACAGGTACCTCGCTCACCGGCCCCGCCCGGGCGGTGGACCGACGGAGAGAGAGAGAGGGAGAGCAACGGCGGCGCAGGTCAGCGGCCCTTACCGCGGCGCCGTCGGGTGGCGGGCGTGTACGTGGCCACTGTGGCCAGCAACTGTCACCAGCAACGACGGCAGGGCTGGTACCCCACTCGCGGGCCCCGGCCGGGCGGGAGGACCCGATCAGCCGCCACCCGGAGCCCGCCGCCCGGCAAGCAGGGCCCAGGAACCGCCCCGCTCACTCCGTCGCCGCCCAACACGGCGACCACGCACACGCCCGACGACCGACGACGCTGCCGCAGGGGCCACCGCCCTCTCCTCGTCGCCGCCCTCCCATCCCGCACCCCGGCGGCCCGCCGCCCGGGAGGCGGCACCGGGGTACCCGCCCTGCCGGGCGACAATGCTGCGGGAAGAGCCGCCGCCCCGACCGACCGGGCGATGCCGCCGGGTCGGCCGCTTCGTCAACCGTCCGAGCCATCCGACCTGCCAGGAGCCCTGTTGCCTGCATTGCCCGAACCCGTCCCCGACCAGGCCCCTTCCTCCTCCCCCGCGCACGGCCGGCTATCGCTGCTGGTCCTGTACACCGACCGCCTGGAGGAGTGCCGGGCGTTCTACAGCGCACTGGGACTGTCGTTCGCAAAGGAGAAGCACGGCGACGGCCCCGAGCACCACGCCGCCGTGCTGGCCGACGGCACCGTCGTCGAGCTGTACCCGGTGCTGTCCGCCCCCACCGGCCCTGTCCGGCTCGGCCTGGAGGTCGACGGGCGGCGGGCCACGCCTCCGCTGCCCCCGGGGCGGCACGTGGTGACCGACCCCGACGGCCGCAAGGTCGAGGTGCGGGCACACGGGGCGCAGGCGGCGGACACGCCGGCAGGGAACGGTGGCGCGTGACCTACCCCGTCACCGGCCTGCTGGCCGGGCCGTGGGCGCGGGCAGTCGCCCTGCGCACCGCGGACCTCGCAAACGTGCTGCTGCCGGACCCGCCGCCGCCCGCGCAGGTCGAGGATGTGCTCCGCGCGCACGGGGAGAACGGGCCCTTCGGCCTGACGCCCGTCGACGTCCGGGCGATGGCCGCGGCGGCACGCAGGCTCCGGGACGCCGCCACCGCCCCCGACACGGCGGCCTCCGCACGGCGGGTCAACGCCCTGCTCTCCGCCGTCCGCGCACCGCGCCTCACCGACCACGGCGGCGCCACCCACTGGCACCTGCACCTCGACGCCTCCGATGAGGGGCCGATGGACGAGTGGCTGCTCTCCTCCGGCGCGATGGCGCTCGCCGTGCTCCTGGGCGACCAGCAGCGGGTACCCGGCGGCGTGTGCGCGGCCCCCGGCTGCGACCGGATGTTCCTCGACCCGGGCACCGGCGGTCGGCGACGCTACTGCTCCGCGCGCTGTGGCACCCGCACCCGCGTGGCCGCCCACCGCCGCCGGGCCCGCGGGTAGCGCGGTGGGCCCCGGTGCGGGGGCGGACGGTTGTGTCCCCCGGGCGCTGGTATCGGCCGCACGGCCGTGCGATCGTCGGTTCCCCTCCCCTGAACCCGCGGAGGGTCGGCCGATCGAAAGGGCTGACACCATGACCACGACCGACGGCGACGACCGCACGATCCGCGTCTTCCTGGTGGACGACCACGACGTGGTACGCCGGGGCGCCGCCGCACTGTTAGAGGAGGAACGGGACATCTCGGTCGTCGGTGAGGCCGGAACCGCCGCCGAGGCCGAGGCGCGCATCCCCGCCGCCCGCCCCGACGTCGCCCTCCTCGACGTCCGCCTGCCCGACGGCAGCGGTGTGGGGGTGTGCCGGGAGATGCGCTCGCGCCTGCCCGGACTGGCCTGCCTGATGCTCACCTCCTACGCCGACGACGACGCCCTGTACGACTCGGTGATGGCCGGGGCGGCGGGCTACGTGCTCAAGCAGATCCACGGCTCGGACCTGGTGGGCGCGGTGCGCACGGTCGCGGCGGGCGGGTCGCTGCTCGACCCGCGCAGCACGGCGCGGATGATGCGCCGCATGCGGGAGGCCGACGCGGGCCGCAACCCGGTGGACGAGCTCTCCGAGCAGGAGCGCCGGATCTTCGAGCTGATCGGCGAAGGGCTGACCAACCGGCAGATCGGCGAGCGGGTGTACCTGTCGGAAAAGACGGTGAAGAACTACGTGTCCAGCGTCCTGTCGAAGCTGGACATGCGGCGGCGCACCCAGGCGGCCGCGCTCGCGGCCCGGCTGAAGAGCGAGGCGGCGCGGCGGAACGAGGACCGGCGGTAGGGCGGGCCCGCCCGGCGGTGTCAAGCGGCCTTGGTCGCCCTCGGCCGCGCCGGTCTACCGTCCGCTCGGGGGCATCCGGCCCTCGGAGCGCACGGGTCTCCCGCTTAGCGTCGGAAGAACGGAAGTGCCCCCATGGCACGACCGTTTCCGAGGCGGCCGTGGGCGACGGTTCCGGTCGCCCCGCGGCGGCGCGCGGGCGCCGCGGCCGAACGCACCGGCCGGTGCGCGACGGACGGGCGCGTACCGGCCGGTCCGCCACCTGAGGGCACGTCGCCCCGGCCACGGCCCGCCGCGCCACACCCGCGCGGATACCTGCGCGGATACCCGCGCGGCCCCTTCCGCTCCCTACATCCAGGCCCTGACGCCGTACACGGCGGCCGCGAGCCGGACGCACACCCCGGCCGCACTGCCCGAGCAGGTCATGCCCGTCGGAGGACACTGTCGGCGAATTCGGCGAGGTGTTCACCCGAGACGCAGGCGAGAAGAGCGGGAGGTCGATGCACGCACCCGTCCCGCCCGCACGGAGACGCCGGGCGGCGCCCGCGCACCGCCCGGCGTCCGGCTCCGCGTCCGCTCCGTCGTATCCGGGCGGCGTCGGCCGCGGACCGCGGGCCTGCGGTTCCGGGGTGCCCCGCCGTCACGGATCATCGCCCCGAATACCGCTCATCCCCCAGGCTGCCGCAGCCCTCCCGCGCCGCACAGAAGCGAAAGGTCCCGTGCCGTCGGGCCGTTCGCCCCGCCGCCCGGCGGGACCGGTGGCCCGGTCCGGCGTTCTCCCCGCCGTTCGGCCGGACCGGACCCGACCAAGGCCCCTGTCGAAGACGCTGCATACAGGATGGGATGGTTCCGTCTCCGCGCGAGCGCATCACCGGGGGACGCACGGCGGATTCGGGAAGAGAGGCCGTTGCGATGGCCAGGGGAAGCGCGCCGGTCACACTGGAAGGCACCTCGGCCGTGGTGGTCGAGGTGGACGGTGTCGCCGCGGACACCGGGCCCTTGCACGCCGCGGCCTGGAAGCGCACCTTCGACGAGCTGCTCCGCAAGCGCGCACGCACGCGCGGGGGCCGCTTCCAGCCGTTCGACCTGCGCCTCGACTACCGGATGATGACCGGAAAGTCGCCGCCGGAGGCCGCCCGCGCGTTCGTCGCCGCCCGCGACGGCGACCTCACGACCGGGCCGCTGCTGCCCGCGGGCGACGGGGAGGAGACGATCGCGCAACTGTGGGACCGCAAGGACCGGTACTACCGGGAGTCCCTGCGCACGGTGGGGACGGCGGCGTGGGCCCCGACGGCCGTGCTGCTGGCCGCGCTGCGGGCACAGGGGATCGCCACCGCGGCCGTCTCCTGCAACCGGGGAGCCGCCGAGACGGTGCACGCGGCCGGCATGGCAGGCCTGTTCGACGTCGTGGTCGACGGTTGGGCGGCGGAGGGCCTGTTCACCTCGGAGGAGCGGAACGCGGCGGTGCTCGCCGAGACCGGGGGGCGGCTCGGGGTCGCGCCTCGGTGCAGCGCTGCGCTGCTCTCGTCGGCCCCGGCGGTGTACGCCGCGCACCGGCTCGGATTCCGGCTGGTCGTGGCCGTCGACCGGTGGGCGGCCGTGAACGGGACGCCTCAGGGCGACCTCCTCAAGGCCTGGAGGGGAGCCGACGCGGTGGTGGCCGATCCTGCCGAGCTCACCACCCCAGGCGCCGCCCCCGGCCCCCGCTAGGGCCGCCTCCCCTGGGGCGGTGCGACGCCCCATGGAGCGGTGCGGGCTCCGTTCGCCCCGGTCTCTGCGGACGGTGCCGTCGGCGGCGGCTGTGACCGACACGGGCCGGGCGCCGGGCAGGCCCCCGAGGGGCGGCCTGCGCGAGAGGGCTCCCCGTCCGCTTCCCCGACCCGCCACTCACACCAGGGACCTACGGCCCACCAGGCACCTCCCCGCGACCCTGGCGACCGCCCCCGCGATCGGGTCGGCTGGAAGGTGAACGGAGGCACCCGCTCTCCGCACGAGAAGGGCGGCGGACATGGAACCACGAATCCCGGCAGGGGCGACGCCGCACATGGTGGTCGGCTATGACGGCACGCCCCCTGCGGCGGACGCGCTGGAGTGGGCCGTCCGCGAAGCCCGCCTGCGCGATTGCGACCTGTGGGCGGTCCGGGTGCTGGACGACGGGAACGCCCCGCACGCGCCCTACGCCGGAGCGCACGCGCTGCCCCGTACCGGCCCCGCCGTGCGCGAGCTGCGCCGCGCCGCGGATCGGGCCCGGCTGACCTGGCCCCGGGTGTATCACGCAGCGTTCCCCGACGACCTGGCGGCGCGCGGGCTCGCACGCGCCGCCGAAGGGGCCCAACTCCTGGTCCTGGGAACTCGCGGCCCCTCCGGCCCCGGCGCTCCCCCGCTCGGCCCCACCGCGTCGGCCTGCCTGCGCATCGCCCCCTGCCCGATGGTCCTCGTCAACCTGCAGCGGGCGCCGTGCGCCCCGGACGCCGCCCCGGCACGCCGCCGAACGGCCCAACCGGTCGGCTCCGCGGGCGGGGGCCGGACATGAGTGCCCAGGCGCCCTCCGCACGGCCGAACCCGTCGTCGGAGGCCCCCGCCCTCGACGCGGCGGTGCGCGCCTCCGCCCACGCCCCGTCGGTGCACGGGACCCGGCCGTGGACCGTGCGCCACGTGGGCGACCGCATCACCGTCGGCACCGATCCGGACCGCCGCCTGGCCGTCCGCGACCCCGACGCGCGGGAGCAGGTCGTGAGCTGCGGAGCGGCCCTGTTCACCGTCCTCGTCACGCTGCGCGCCCACGGGGTGCGGCCCGCCGTACGGGAGCTGCCCGACCCCGACCGCCCCGGCCTGCTGGCCGAGGTCCGGTCGGCCGGGGCCGCCGAGCCCGACGCGCGGGACCGGATGCTGCACGAGTCGGTCGGGCCGCGCCGCACCCACCGGGGCCCGTTCCCCGCCGACGTGGACGATGTGCGCACGGTGCGCGCGCTGGTCTCGGCCGCGGCGGCCGAGGGGGCCGTGCTCAGGCCGCTGGGCGACGAGCGCCTGATGCGCTCTTTGGCGGGGCTGGTCGCCGCCGCCGAGTTCCTGCACCGCTGCGAGCGCGACACCGGCGAGGAGCTCGCCCGCTGGGTGCGCGCCCCGGGCGCGGCGGACCCCGACGGGGTGCACGCGGAGGACTTCCCGCCCCCCGACCGGGTCGCCGACACGCTCTTCCCCGACCGCGACTACGGGCGCGGACGGGTGCGCGGCCTGCTCGACCCGCACGGGGACGTCGCCGGGACCGCCGCGCTGCTGACCACATCCGGCGACGGCCGCGGCGACCACCTGGCCGCCGGGCGCGCCCTGCAGCGGGTGCTGCTGACCGCCGCCGCGGGCGGGGTGTCCTCGGCCTTCCACACCCAGCCGCTGGAGGAGCCCCACCTGCGCGCCTTCATCGGGGAACGGCTGTGCGACGGGGCGCACCCCCAGATGATCCTGCGCCTGGGCCGCGGCCTGGACGCGCGGCCCCACCGGCTGTTCGCGTCCGTGGAGGACGGGGGGTGACCCTCCGCGGGCCCACCTATGCGGCACGCCGTGCGGAGTAGAATCGGCGCTCGCGCACCGCCGTCCCGTTCCCGGAGCATCGGAAGGTGAGCCCATGGGCGAAGAGCTCCCCGGCCCCGAGCGCGCCCGCGTCCTGCTCCCCCGACTGCACTTGGACGACCTGCTCTCGGAGCTGCAGTCGCGCATCGACACCGCGCTGCTCACGCGTGACCGTGTGCACTCTCTGCTCGACGCGGTGGTGACCATCGGGTCCGGGCTGGACCTGGAGGCGGTGCTGCGCCGCCTGGTGCAGGCCGCCATGGACCTGGTGGACGCGCGCTACGGCGCGCTGGGGGTGATCGGCGCGGACGGCGGGCTGACCCGGTTCCTGCCGCTGGGCCTGGACGAGGAGGAGATCGCCCGGATCGACCACTGGCCGCAGGGCCGGGGCATCCTCGGACTGCTCATCAAGGACCCGCGGCCGCTGCGGCTGCGGAGGATCGAGGACCACCCGGAGTCGCGCGGGTTCCCTACGGGGCACCCGCCGATGCGGGGGTTTTTGGGGGTGCCGATCCGGGTCCGCGATTCGGTGTTCGGGAACCTGTACCTGACGGAGAAGGCCGGCGGCGGGGAGTTCGACGAGGACGACGAGGCGGTCGTGGTGGCGCTGTCCACCGCGGCCGGGGTCGCCATCGAGAACGCCCGGCTGTACGAGGAGACCCGCAGGCGCGAGCTGCTGCTGGACGCCTCCGACGAGGTCACCACCCGCCTGCTGACCGGCGCCGAGGCCGAGGACGTGCTGACGCTGATCGCCCGCCGGGCCCGCCGCATGTCCGGGTCGGTGCTGGCGGCGCTGGCCATCCCCAGCCCCTCCGGCGAGGGGCTCGTGGTGGACGTCGCCGACGGCAGGGGCGCCGACGAGGTGCGGGGGCGGCCGGTGGCGCTGGGCGACACCCCTACCGGCCGCGTCTACCGGGAGGGCGGCCCGGTCGCCCTGCCCGGCGCGGCGGAGGGCGGGTGCGCGCTGCCGTTCCTGGACGGCCTGGACCTGGGGCCGGTGCTGCTGTCGCCGCTGGGCGGCAAGGGCGCCGCGCGGGGCCTGCTGGTGCTGGCGCGGGCCCGCGGCGAAGAGGCCTACACCGCCACCGCCGCCCACCTGTTGTCGGCCTTCGCCGGGCACGCGGCGGTGGCGCTGGAGCTGGCCGAGGCGCGGGTGGACGCCGAGCGGCTGAGCGTGCTGGAGGACCGCGACCGGATCGCCAAGGACCTGCACGACGTGATCATCCAGCGCCTGTTCGCCGTGGCGATGTCCCTGATGAGCACGGTGCGGCGGACCCACGACCCGGCGCACGCCCAGCGGGTGCAGCGGGCGGTGGACGACCTGGACGACACCATCCGGCAGATCCGTTCGACGATCTTCGCCCTGCAGCAAGCGGGGGGCGAGGACCGCAGGTGGCTGCGCACCCAGGTGCTGGAGATCGCCAACGCGTCCGGGGAGTCGCTGGGGTTCACCCCGGGGCTGCGCCTGGAGGGGCCGATCGACAGCCGCGTGCCCGACGGTGTGGCCGAGCACGTGCTGGCGGTCCTGCAGGAGGCGCTGTCGAACATCGCGCGCCACGCGGGCGCCGGCCGGGCCGACATCAGGGTCCGGGTGGACGAGGAAACGGTGGAGGTGGAGGTGGGGGACGACGGCTGCGGCATCCCGGAGGGCGGCCGCCGGGGCGGCCTGCGCAACCTGAAGGACCGGGCGGAGGCCCTGGGCGGAGCGTTCAAGGTGGGCCCGGGGATGGGCGGCGGCACCCGCCTGACGTGGACCGTCCCGCTCCCCGATTCGGAGTGAGGGAACCGGGGGCCCGGTCGAGGGGTGCCCGACCAAGGCTCGACCGCGACGGCGCAGCTGCCCGGGTGGTGCCCCGGGGACGTGTCACCGGGGTACGACGGGTGCCCGGCGACCGACGGGCACGGCGGACTCGCTGTGAGTCCCGGGGCGGCCGGTCCGGGACCGGCCGGTCAGAGGAGGAGGCGGCCGCTCCGACGGCCGAAACAGGCCCACGGGCGGCGGCGCGGATGCGCGTTCATCGCGGTACCCCTGCCGGATCCGGTGCCGGTGCCGATTCCGGTACCGGGAGCGCCCGGGGCGACCCGCCGGGCAGCCCCTTCGAGCCGTCCCGGGACCGCGCCCCCGGGGCGGTGGGTTTCCGTCCTACCGGGCCACCGCCTCACCCCCGCGCGTCCGGCTCCCGCATGCTCGGCGGCACCGTCCCGGCGTAGCGGCCCTCACCGTCGAGTACCTGGCCCATCAGCTTCATCGTGCGCAGCACGATCCTCCGGTCGGTCAGGCGCAGTCCGGGAAGGCGGGCCTCCAGGCGGCGTTCGACCTCGGGCAGGTCGGCGATCGCCCGCAGCCACACCACCAGCAGAGCGTTCTCCGAGCCCGCGACCGTGCTGCAGAAGCGCAGTTCGGGAACGGTCTCCTGCAGGTCGGCCGCCGCCCGTTCCAGCTCCTCGTAGGCCACCGACCCCCACAGCACCGCGGCGGCGGGCCAGCCCAGCTCCCGCCGGGCCACGTCGCACCGCAGCCCCACCACGCCGCCGCGCAGCAGCCGGTCCAGGCGCCGGGCCGCCGTGCTGGCGCTCACCCCCGCCGCGCGGCCCAGCGCGCCGTACGACGCGCGGCCGTCGGCGGCCAGCGCCCCGATGATGGCCTGGTCCGCCTCGCTCACCGGCGGCGGCGCCCCCGGGCCCGGCGACGGGGCCGCCATGGCCTGCAGGGCGCGGCGCTGGCCGGGGGCGAGCGCGTGCAGGTGCCACCGGCTGGCCTGGAAGGGGATCCTCGTGATCACGTGCGTCTCGTAGGCCGCCACGTCGGGGAAGGACCCGATCCAGTCCAGCAGGTATCCGGCCAGCTCATGCGGTCGGCTGACGGTCAGCAGCAGCTGGTGCCGCCCGGCGGTGAACTGGATGCTGAGCGTTCCCGGGTCCTGTGCCAGCGCACGCGAGACCTCCGCGACCGTTCCGTTGCGGCAGGTCAGCTCCAGGTAGGCCATGGGCTGGCGGGACAGCGACGGGGCCGCGGGAAAGGCGGTGACCCGCGCCAGCCCGGCCCCGGTCAGGCGGTCCCAGCGGCGAGCGAGCGTGGTGGCGTCGGCGCCCAGCACCTCCCCCAGCCGGGCCCACGGCGCGCGCGGCGCCAGCTGCAGGGCGTTGATGAGCTGCAGGTCGAACTCGTCGACCCCGCGGTCCCGCCCGCCCCTGCGGTCGCGCCCGTCGGCAGCGATGCCGGAATGCTGCATGGGTCCCCCAAGGATGGAAGGAATCCTGCATTTGGGCCAGCTTAGCGCCGCGCCGCTTAGGGTGTGAGCCCTCATCCGGCCGGTGAGCTGCATGTTTCCCCCCAGTTTCGAGGTGGCCGATGTCGGAGAAGAAGGTCCCCCAGGCCCGGCCGCGTCTCGGTGCGCGCGTGCTGGATTCGGTGGAGCGCGCCGGGAACCGACTGCCCGAGCCGTTCCTGCTCTTCCTGCTGCTGTTCCTCGCCGTGGGCGCCGCCTCGGCGCTGATGGCGGCGCTCGGGACCACGGTGGACGTGCCCGACGGCGGGACCGAGCCGGTCCGGAGCCTGTTCAGCGCCGAGGGCCTGGCCTGGTTCACCACCACGCTGGTCGACAACTTCATCGGGTTCCCGCCGCTGGGCGTGGTGCTGACCGTCCTTCTCGGGGTCGGTGTCGCCCAGCGCTCGGGGCTGCTGACGGCGCTGGTCCGGAGGGCGTTCGGGCGGGCGCCGCGGTGGCTGCTGCCCTATGTGGTCGGCATCATCGGCGTCTCGGCCAACATCATGAGCGACGCGTCAATGATCCTGGTCCCCTCGCTGGCGGCGCTGGTGTTCGCGGCGGCGGGGCGGCACCCGGTGGCCGGGCTGCTGGGCGGGTTCGCCGCGGCGACCGCCGGGTTCAGCGTGGGCCCGTTCATCACCGGCACCGACGCGCTGCTGAGCGGCATCACCACGGCCGCCGCCGAGCCGGTGGCCGAACAGACCGCACCGGTGACCGTGGTGTCCAACTACTTCATCTCGCTGTCCTGCGCGGTGCTGCTGGCCGGGGTGGCGGGGCTGCTCATCGACAAGGTTCTGGAACCGGCGCTGGAGCGGCGCGGGGTTCCCCGCACGCCCGTGGCCGGGGCGCCCGGCGCCGGCCACGGCGGCGGGGACGACGGCGAGGGCGAGCGCGCCGACCAGCGCATGGACCCGGAGCTGTCGCCCGTCGAGCGGCGCGGCCTGCTGTGGGCCGGGGCCGCGCTCGTGGCCCTGGCCGCCGCCGTCCTCACGGTGGTGCTGCCGCCGGACGCCCCGCTGCGCGGTGAGGGCGGGGCGTTCCTGCCGGAGTCGCCGCTGCTCGACTCGGTGGTGTTCCTGGTGTTCCTGGCCCTGGTCGTGCCGGGGGTCGTCTACGGGGCGGTGACCCGCGAGATCACCGGCGGGGGCGATGTGGCGCGGATGATGGGTGCGGCGGTCAAGGACATGGCCGGGTTCATCGTGGTGGCCTTCGTGCTCGCGCAGTTCCTGGCGCTGTTCAACTGGAGCCGGGTGTCGGACTGGATCGCGGTGACGGGCGCGGCGACGCTGGAGGGCTGGAACTTCACCGGCTTCGGCGCGCTGATCGCCTTCACCGTGCTGGCCTGCCTGATCAACATCTTCGTCATCTCCGGCTCGGCCCAGTGGGCGGTGTTCGCGGCCGTGTTCGTGCCCCTGTTCGCGCTGCTGGGGTACGAGCCGGGGTTCGTCCAGGCGATGTTCCGCGTGGGCGACTCCTCCACCAACGCCATCAGCCCGCTGAACCCGTACATGGTGGTGGTCCTCGGCCTCCTGCGCGCCTACGAGCCCAAGGCCGGGCTGGGCACCGTGATCGCGCGGTGCCTGCCGTTCTCCCTGACGTTCCTGGTGCTGTGGACGGCGGTGCTGGCCCTGTTCTACTTCACCGGGACGCCGGTGGGTCCCGGGATGGAGGCGCGCATCGGCCCGTAGCCTCACCCTGTGGCGTCGGTCCGAGGCGCCGGACGGGCGGGACGGGACGACGGGCGGGGCGGCCGACGCCGCCGCCCGCCCCGTCCCGCCCGTCCGCCCCGTCCGGGGGCTTCGCCCGCGACCGTTCCACTCGTCCACTCCTTCCCCCGATCCCCACGACAACGGAGGTTCCGAGAGCATGCCCGAGCACGTGACCCCGCCGCCGCGCCCCGTCCGCTTCACCGGGGCGCGGTTGATCGACGGCACCGGAGCGGCGCCGGTCGATGACGCCGTGGTGGCCACGGCCGCCGACGGCACCATCGCCTACGCGGGTCCGGCGGCGGGCGCACCGGACCCCGGCCCCGGGCAGGAGGAGGTGGACCTGGGCGGGCGCACCCTGCTCCCGGGGTTCTTCGACTGCCACGTGCACCTCGGCCTGGACAACCCGCGCGAGCTGGTGTGGAACCACCTGGACTCGCACGCCAGCCTCCAGGCGCTCGCGTCCGCCGACCGTATGCGGCGCACGCTGGAGGCGGGCGTCACCAGCGTCCGCGACCTCGGGGGCCTGGACGCCGGGTTCAAGGCGGCCCAGGAGCGCGGCCTGGTGGTGGGCCCCCGGCTGCAGGTGGCCCTGCGGCTGATCAGCGACACCGGCGGGCACGCCGACTTCACGCTGCCCAGCGGCGTCGACCCGCACCGGCTCGCCCCCGGGGCGGGGGAGACCGCCGACGGGGTGCACGAGGCGCGGGTGGCCGTCCGGCGGCTGATGCGCGACGGCGCGGACGTGATCAAGGTGTGCGCGACGGGGGGCATCTCCAGCCCGTCGGACGGCCCGGAGGACGAGGGGCTGAGCCGGGAGGAGATCGCCGCGGTCGTGGCCGAGACCGGGCGGCGCGGGGGGCGCCCGGTGGCCGCGCACGCCCAGGGGGCGGCGGGGATCCGCAACGCCGTGCTGGGCGGGGTGTCCAGCGTCGAGCACGGCTACCTGGTGGACGACGAGGGCATCGACCTGATGCTGGAGCGGGGCACGTTCCTGGTGCCGACGCTGGCCACCTTCGACTTCGAGCACCGGCGCCACCTGATGACGGAGAAGGCCTACCGGGCGAAGCAGTGGCTGGCCGAGCGCACGTTCGACCGGGTCCCGGAGGCGGTGCGCCGGGGCGTCCGGGTGGCGCTGGGCACCGACGCCGGTGTCAGCGAGCACGGGAGGAACCTGGCCGAGCTGGGGTTCCTGGTGCGGGTCGGGCTGTCGCCGATGGAGGCGATCGAGGCGGGCACGCGGTCCTCGGCCGAGCTGCTGGGCGTGGCGGACCGCCTGGGCACGGTGGAGGCGGGCAAGCTGGCCGACCTGGTGGTGTGCCAGGGGGACCCGCTGCAGGACGTGGGGGTGCTGGCCGAGCCGGACAACGTGGTCGTGGTGGTGCAGGGCGGACGGGTGGTGAAGGACGTCCGCGCCTGAGGGCCCAGCCCGCCGACGGACCATGCCACGGGGCGTCCCTGCTCAGAGCGGGGGCGCCCCGTTCTCGCGTGCCCCCGCCGAACTATCTCACGGAAGGACTTGCCTTTATCCGTGATGATGGTCGACAATCTGACTCACGGCAAGTCATCCAACTATCCGTGAGGTCACCCATGTCCGGTACCGGCTCCCCCGTCCCCGTCCGCCCCGTCGGCGGACCGACCGCCCTCATCACCTACGGCGGCCTGAACCTGCTCACCGACCCCACCTTCGACCCGCCCGGCGACCACCCCGTGGGCGACGGCATCGTGATCACCAAGACCGCGCCGCCCGCCGCCGCCCCCGCCGAGGTCGGCCCCGTCGACGCGGTGCTGCTCTCGCACGACGAGCACCCCGACAACCTCGACGTGTCCGGCCGGGCGCTGCTGGCCGAGGTGCCGTTGACCCTCACCACCCGCGGCGGCGCCGAGCGCCTGGGCGGCACCGCCCGCGGGCTGGCCCCGTGGGAGAGCACCGACATTCCGCGCCCCGGCGGCGGCGCGGTGACCGTGACGGCGGTGCCCGCCCTGCACGGCCCGGAGGGCGCGGAGGAGGTCCTCGGCGAGGTCATCGGCTTCGTGCTGACCGGCGACGGCCTGCCGAAGGTCTACGTCAGCGGGGACAACGCGTCCCTGGACCTGGTCCGGCAGGTCGCCGACCGGTTCGGCCCCGTGGACACCGCCATCCTGTTCGCGGGCGCGGCGCGCGCCCCGATGTTCGACACCACCATCACCCTCGACAGCGCCCAAGCGGCCGAGGCCACCCGCATCCTGGGAGCCCGCCAGGCGGTCCCCCTGCACTTCGAGGGCTGGACCCACTTCTCCGAGGGCCGCGAGGAACTGGAGAAGGCCTTCACCACCGCGGGGCTGAGCGAGCGCCTGGACCTGGCCTGAGGCCGGGCGGCCGGGTCCGGACGACGGGCGGGGCCGCCGAGCGCGGGACGGGCATCTCCACCGGCTCGGACGGCTGGGGGCGGCGCTTCTCCTCGGCCTGAGACTGATCCGGAGGCGCCGTCTTAGAATCGGTGCCGCTGGCGGCCCCGCCCCCTCGCCCGTGTTCCCACCACTCGGGTACTCGGGGACACGACCGCCGTCGAGGTGCGGGCCGAGCCCGCGGGGTCGGTGAAGCTCACGATGTGCGCGCTTTCGGCGGTCGGCGTGGGCGAGCACGCGGCCACCGCACTGGGCGGCGACGAGCCTGGTCGGCGGCCCTTCCGGAAGCGCTGTCGGGTGGCGGGTGTGTACGTGGTCGCCGTGATGGGCGGCGACGGCAGAGGCGGGGCGGTTCCCCGGCCCTGGTTGCCGTCCGGCGGGCTCCTG
>NZ_ANBH01000081.1 GCF_000341185.1 Nocardiopsis chromatogenes YIM 90109 | reverse complement strand
GGCGGCCGCCGGGCCGGTGCGCAGGCCCAGAGGGGCGGCCCGCTGGAGCGCATTGCGGGCATATCGGGCACGCCGTGGGGGTTCGGCGATCCAGGGCGGCGGCACCGCCACCCGGCCAGTGGTCCCGCGCAGGTTCCACGACCATGGATGCCCCTCGGGTGCTCGCGGGGCCCGGAAGGCGGGTTCCGGTCCCGCCGCTACCGGCCGGTGTCCGCTTCGCCCGGATTCCCGGGCGCCGGGGCGCCTTGCGCGCCCCGTCCGACGGCCGGGGCGGCCCGGCGGGCGGCGCGGACGTGCGCTCACCGCGACACGTGAACGCGATCCGGCGCCAGAAGGCCCCGAAACGGCACGCCGGGGCCGTTTGCCGGGACCGGTGTCACCGCCTGTAGCCGATATCGGCCCCGCGCGGCCTCCGTGGGCCCGGCGGAGTCGCCCGGACGGCCCCGCGCTCGGCCCCGCACCCGAACCGAACACCTCAGACAGACAGGAACAGGGCATACCGTTCCCAGAACATGTTCTGGAATCGCGGTCTTCGTCGCTCCGGGGCGTCCGCAGGCGTCGCTGGGCGCGTTTCCTGGCCCCGCCTGCACTTAACGCGGAGTATTCGCCCAGGTCACGGCCGTGCCGGGGTTCACCGGACCGGCCCTGCGGCCGCCACGGGTGTCGAAGAGCGCGAACCCCGGTGCCGCGCCGCCCGCCCGGACCGCGAGGGGCCCACCGCCCGGCAGGCAGGGCCGGGGGGTGCCCCGCTCTCGCGGTCGCCGCCCAACACGGCGACCACGCACACTCCGTGCAATCGCCAGCGCTACTGCAAGTGCCAGCAACCTTCGTCGTCGCTGCCCCTGCCGCCTTGCGCTCCGAAGGCTTGCCGCCCGGCCGGGGCCACCGAGCGGGGCACCGGCCCAGCCGCCCGCCTGCCCGTACCGCGAGGAACCCGCCGCCCGGCAAGCAGGACCGGGGAACCGCCCAGTCCTCGCCGTCGCTGCCGATCACAACGACCATCCACGCGCCCACCACCCGACAGCGCTGCGGCGAGGGCCGCTGCTCCCTGTCGTCGCCGCTCTCCACCCCACACTCCGGAGGCCCTGCGGACGGGCGGGGCCATCGTGCGAGGCAACCAGATCAGCCGCCCGCTCGCCCGGAGTGTGAGGAACCAGCCGCCCGGCATGCAAGGCCGGGAAACCGCCTGGCTCTCGCCGTCGCCGCCCTCTCCGGTGACCATGTGCACGCCCGCCACCCGACAGCGCTGCGGCAAGGGCCGCCGACCGTTCCTCGTCGCCGCCCTCCCACCCCATACCCCGGCGGCCCGCCGCCCGACGACGCTGCAGAAAAGGCCGCCGACCCTCCTCGTTGCCGCCGACAATCCGGCCCCGACACCTACGTGCCGCCCTCCTCTGCCGCCTCTCCGCCCAAGGCGGTCCAGGACCGGAGCAGCAGCTCTACCGCGTCGACCACCGCTTCGTCCCCTACGGCCGCGGGGTCGAGGACGCGCTGGATGAGCAGGCCGTCCTCCAGGGCGTGGGCGATCAGGGCGAGGAACGCCGGGTCCGCGGGCGGGGCCGCGCCGTCGCGGTCGAGTTCGCGGCGGACCCCTTCGGCGAGGGCGCTGCGGGCCGCCTGCTCGCGCTCGGCCAGCAGCGGTCGCAGCTCCGGGGTGCGGATGGCGTGCAGCAGCAGCTCCATCCGCAAGGCCAGCCACGACTCCAGGTTGCGCGCCCGCTCCCGGTTCCATGCGCGCAGGGCGTCGAACGCCTCGGCCCGGGTGGCGGCGCCCGCCGTCGCCTCCCGCACCTCCTCCGCCTCCCGGCGGGTGCGCTCGGCCAAGAGCTCGGCGACCAGCGCGTCCTTGCCGTCGAAGTTGCCGTAGAACGCCCCGCGTGAGTACCCGGCGCGCTCGGCGATCTGCTCGACCGACGCCCCGTTCACCCCGCGCTCGGCGAACAGCTCGGCGGCGGCCTCCAGCAGCCGCCCCCTCGTCCGCCGCCTGCTCTCCTGCCTGGTCAGCCGCTCGGCCACGGTCCGCCTCCCCACCCATCTCAAAAACAGGTTTGAATTCCAATACAGTCTTGTATTAGAAAACAAGAGTGTACCAACCACCATCCGAGGAGAGGGCGCGAACCGCCATGCCCACGCCGATCCACACCCGCACCGCGGCCGAGCTGGCGGCGGCGGTCGCCTCCGGAGACCTCACCGCGCAGGAGGCCGTCGAGGCGCACCTGGAGCGCATCGCCGCGGTGAACCCGGCGGTCAACGCCGTGACCACCCCGCTCACCGACCGCGCCCGCGCGGAGGCCGCACAGGTCGACCGCCGCCGGGCGGCCGGTGAGCCGCTCGGGCCGCTGGCCGGGGTGCCGTTCACGGTGAAGGAGAACATCCACGTCGCGGGGACGGCGACCACGTTCGGCGTGCCGCGCCTGCGCGACCTGGTCGCCCGCGAGGACGCTCCCCCGGTGCGGCGGCTGCGCGCCGCCGGGGCGGTGTGCGTCGGGCGCACGAACCTGCCCGACATGACCTTGGGCGGACTGCACACCTCCAGCACCCTGTACGGGGACACGGTCAACCCGTGGGACCCCGCCCGCACCCCCGGCGGGACCAGCGGCGGCGACGCCGTCGCGGTGGCCACGGGCTTGGCCGCGCTCGGCCTGGGCAACGACTCCGGAGGGTCGGTGCGGGTCCCGGCCGCGTTCTGCGGGGTGGCCGGGCTCAAGCCCGGGTACGGCCGGATCGCCTCGGACCACCGCGTCGGCGGGCGGGAGCCGACGCTGTCCTCGCAGCTCCTCCCGGTCGACGGCCCGATGGCGCGTTCCGTGGCCGACCTGCGCCTGGCCCTGTCGGTGCTGGCGGGGCCGGACCCGGGCGACCCGCGCGCACTTCCGGTGCCGCTGGAGGGGGAGCCGCCGCGCGGCCCGGTGCGGGTCGGGGTGGCCGCCGAGCCGTTCGGGCCGGGGACCGCGGACCCGGCGGCGAAGGAGGCGGTGGCGGCGGCCGCCGCGGCGCTGCAGGAGGCGGGGTATGCGGTGGAGGACGCCGCGCCGCCGCGGCTGGACGAGGCGCTGGAGGGCTACGGGCGGCTGGCCATGACCGAGTTCGCACTCGCGTGGCCGCAGCTCCAGGAGCTGATGGGCGAGCGGGCCCGCCGCCACATCGGGTACACGTCCGAGCGGAACCCGCCCTCGGACCTGGCCGGGTACGTGCAGGCGACCGCCGACCGGCTGGGGGCGCAGCGGGCGTGGGCCCGGTTCCAGGAGGAGGTGCCGCTGCTGCTGGGCCCCGTCTTCACGGGCCCGGTCCCCGCGCCGGGTGAGGAGCTGGAGGGGCCGGAGGCGCACGAGCGCGTGACCCGTGGTCTGGGGCTGTGCGCGGTGACGTCCTATGTCGGGGTGCCCGCGGTGGCCGTCCCGGTGGGCACGGTCGACGGGCTGCCGCGTTCGGTGCAGGTGATCGGCCCGATGCACCGCGAGGACCTGTGCCTGGAGGCGGCCGAGGCCATCGAGCGGAGGTTCGGCCCCCTGGCCCCCATCGACCCGCGGGGCTGAGCGCGCACTGCGGGGGTCGGGGCCTGTTCGGGGTTCTGCGGCCTCCCGCAGGGAGCCGCCCCCCGGCGGCCCGGATCCCCGTCGATCTCGGGGAAGTCGGGCTCATGGCGGGGAGGCGTCGACCGGTGAGTGCAGCTACGGGCCGGGCGGGGAACTCCGGACAGGACTTGGCACCGGCCGCTGGGCCGAGGAGGTCAAGGAGGTGCCTCCCGGATCGTTCCCTGCTCGCGGCCACCAGGACGATACCCGCTCGCTGTGCCGGGGCGCTCGAACTGCCCGACCAGTGTGGGCTCCGAGCCCTGTCCCGCGAACGCCGCACGGCCCCTCCGTGTCGACCCGGCGCAGCCGACACGGCGGGGGCGAAGGCCGCTCGCTGGTCCAGAGGCATCCGAGGAACACCCCTTGCGTGGGAATCGGCACACCCCGCCCCCGGCCACGGTGTGGGCGGGGACGACGGGCGCGGCGTGAGACGCGCCACCTGCGAGGACTCCGGCACGGCGGGTACGGTGGGCGCTTTGCCGCGATCGTGCGGCGCTCTCCGTACACGCCACCGGCCGCCGCGCCGACGTCGCCGGGCCTGGAAGGCGGGCCGTGCCCGCTCCCGCCCGGGACGGATCTCCGAGGAGTGTCCTCCATCCCGAATCCCGACGAGCGACGTTCGCCCATGCCCGGAAGGGGGCGGGTGGACGTCTGGGTCCTCTCCGTCAGCGGCGGCCTGCTCACCGCCTTCGTCATCGCCGCCCTCACCGCGCCCGGGGCCACCGGGGATGCGGTCGCGGCCGCGTTCGCCTGGTCCGCAGGGGCGTTCGGCGCGTACTGGCAGGTGCTGCTCGTGGCCACCGTCGCCGTCGCCGCCGTGCTGGCCTTCTCCCGCTACGGCAGGGTGCGCATGGGCGGCACCGCCGCCCCCGAGTTCGGCGCGTTCCGGTGGGTCGCCATGGTGCTGACCACGCTGCTGGCCGCGGGCGGCGTGTTCTGGGCCGCCGCCGAGCCGATCGCGCACTACACCGAGGCGCCGCCGCAGTACGCCGACGCCGTCGACGGGCCCATGGCCGCGGCCGCCACCGCGCTCGCCCAGAGCTTCACCCACTGGGGGCTGGCGGCCTGGGCCGTCGGCGGGTCGCTGGCCACCCTGGTCATGATGCGCGGCGCGGAGAAGGGGATGCCCCTGCGCCCCCGCACCCTGCTCCACCCGCTGATGGGCGAGCGGATCCGCACGCACTGGCTCGGCACGGCCGTCGACATCGCGTGCGTGGCGGCGGTGGTCGCCGGGACCGTCGGCCCGCTGGGCTTCCTCGGGCTGCAGATGTCCTACATGGCCGGCGTCCTGTTCGGCACCCCCGACTCTTACGCCGTCCAGGCCGGGACCATCCTGGGCCTGACCGGCGTCGCGCTGGCCTCCCTGCTCAGCGGGATCTCCCGGGGCATCCAGCTGCTGAGCCGCATCAACGTGTGGGTGGCGCTGGCGCTGGTGGCGGCCATCGTGGCGCTGGGCTCGGCCGCCTACGTCGCCGACGTCTACCTGCAGGCCAGCGCGGTCTACGCCCGCGAGTTCGCCACCATGGCGCTGTTCCGCGGGGACACCGAGTGGCTCGCCTACTGGACCGTGTTCTTCTTCGGCTGGTTCCTGGGCTACGCCCCGATGATGGCGATCTTCATCGCCCGCATCTCCCGGGGCCGCACGGTGCGCCAGATCTTCGTGGGCGCCACCGTCCTGCCCGCCGTCGTCACCATGGTGTGGTTCAGCGCCCTCGGCGGCACCGGGCTGTACCTGGAGCAGCAGGACCCGGGCGCGGTGTCGGGCCCCTACGCCGAGCACGGCCTTCCGGCCGCGGCGATGTCCATCATCCAGGCACTGCCCTTCACGCTCGGCCTGGGCGTGATCATGATCGTGGTGTCCCTGCTGTTCTTCGCCTCGACCATGGACACCATGTCCTACACGATCGCGGCCTCGTCCGTGCGGGGCGGTGAGCCGCTGCCGTGGGTGCGCGCCTTCTGGTGCGTGGGCATGGGGTTGGCCGGGGCCGCGCTGCTCGGGGTCGGGGACGGCGGTGTGGACGCGCTCCAGTCGTTCATCGTGATCGCCGCCGTTCCGGTGGGCTTCGTCCTGTTGCCGACCCTGTGGACCGCACCGCGCCTGGTCCGTGAGATGGCCGCCGAGCAGGGCATCACCGGGCCGCCCGGGACCGCCGCGGACCGGCCCGAGGACGCCCTCCCGGCCGAGGCTGTCCCCGCCGGGGGCCGCTGACGGCCAAAGGCCCCGCCCCGGGAACCCGGGGCCGGGGGACGGCGTCGCATGCTAGGACACCGTCCCCCACCGGAAGGCAGTCGGTCGCAGCCATGTTCAAGCGCGTGAACGGCCGCACGGACCCACTTGGTCCCGGAACGTGGCCCTTCGTCTTCGGGGTCGTCGCCCTCGGCATGGGCGTCTTTCAGGTCGTGGTCGGCATGAGCGACTACACCGACCACACCGAACGCGCCGACGCGGTCGTATCGGAGCGGCACGTCGATGTGGACTACGACAACGGCCAGAGCAGTGAGGACGTCACCGTCTTCGTGGACTACGACGCCGAAGGCGAAGAGTTCACCCGGGTCGAACTCGGGGGCCTGAACCCCGATGACCACTACGAGGGAGAGGAGCTGCCGGTGGCCTACGCCCCCGGCGAGCCCAACCACGTGGTAACCGTGCAGAGCACCGAGGAGGGCGCCTTCGACGTGTTCTTCTACATCGGAATCGCGGCCCTGGTGCTGTCGGTGCCACTGCTGGCCGTCGGTGCGCGCCTCATCGTCCGGCACTTCCGGCGCAACCCGGGGGCCCTGGGCCCGCACAAGGGCTGAGGGCCCCCGGCGCCGCCGCTCAGGCACCGTCGATGACCGGGCGCAGGCGGGCGGCGAACGCCTTGGGGTCCTCGTCCGCGGTGAATCCCGTGTGCCCGCCGGGGAACAGGACCGGCTCCGTCCCGAGCAGCTCCGCCAGGGCGCGCGTCGTCCGGTCGCACAACTCCCCGGCCGATGCCTCGCCGATGCCGGGCACCACGTTCACCCCGCCCGAGCGCAGGGCCTCGGTGTCGGGGAGCCACCCCGTCGTCGCGGGCAGGTCGTACAGGAAGAAGCGCCGCTCGTCGGCCACGTCCTGCGGGTCGCGTTCCCCTCCGAACATCTGCTCCAGCGCCCCTTCGGGAAGCTGGATGTTCGCGCTGTCCATGAACATCGACCAGGCTCCCAGCACGTCGCCCGAGCGGTAGGTCTCGATCATGCGCTCGGTCGCGGCCCTGTGCTCCTCGCGCTCGTCGAGCAGCTCGTCCAACGGCGGCTCGTGCGGCACGACCGTGCCCACCAGCTCGGGCCGGGACTGGGCGAGCGCCAGCGCGGTGATGGCGCCGCCGCTGGACCCGAAGACCGCGGCCGGGCCCGAGCCGACGTGTTCCAGGAGCCGGGCGAGGTCGTCGGCGCGCGTCTCCACCGTCGTCGGCTCCTCGGGGTCCTCCAGCACGCTGTGGCGGATGCCGCGCGGGTCGGCGGTGAGCACCGTGTACCCGTCCGCCAGGAGGTCGGCGAGGGCGGCGAACGGCTCGGCGTTCATCGGCGAGCCGACCAGCGCCACCAGCGGCCCCTGGCCGCGCACCTCGTAGTACAGCTCCGCCCCGGGGGCCTTCAGCTTGCCGGTGGCCGGTGTCGATGCCTGTGTCATGGCCTGCTCCTCGTGTCGGTGTGGCGGGGTTCGGTTGCTCCGCTTACTTTGACGGCGAAGAGGCGCGGAAATCATCGGTGGCCGCGTGGCGAATGCGGTCGGCCGCCGTGGGGCGGGCCGCCCCTACTCGGGCGGGAGGGCCTGTGGCGCTCGACCGGCGGCCGCGGCCCGGCGGCCCCGGAACCCGCGCAGCAGGGGTGCCGACGCCCGCACGGCCAGCAGGACCCCGGTCGCGGCCAGCAGGACGGTCGGGAGGACGTTGACGATGCCCTGCGTCGGCGATCCCGCGCGCCGCACCAGGTCCATCACGACCGCCAGGACCGGCACCAGGAGCAGGACCGGGAACCGGCCCGCGTAATGGGCGACGNCGGCCCGCCGCACCGGCGACGGCGGCCGGCAGGAGCGGTGACTGGGCCAGGCCCGCCAGGCCGCCCACAAGACTCGGCTCGGGCGTCGGGGAGGGCGGCGGGGGGACCCCCGTGGCCGACGCCGACGCCGCCGTGTCCCTGGCGTCGGCGAGCTGTGCGACGTGGCTGCCGATCCCGTAGGCGCCGAGCGCGACGACGGCGAACCCCGCGCCCGCCGCTGCGGGCCCCGTCGGCGACCGCACCGCCCGGTACCCCAGCACGGAGTACCCGAGGATGAACGGGCCGAGCGACCACCCCGCATACGTGTCCAAGGACGTGACGAGGGCGAAGTAGAGCTGCACGGGCAGGCCGGGAGGCTCGGAACCGCCGTCCCCCCACGCCGTCGACGGCACCCGGTCGGCGCCCACGGAGGCGAGGCCGACCGCGGCCCCGCCGACGAGCAGGACCGACAGGAGGAGCAGCAGACGACGGCGTGCCAAGCGCCGGTCCGATCGGCGTTCCACGTGCAGACCTCCCGATGCCGTGGCCGGTTCCGGCCGATGGGCCCTCACCGCGCCGCCCGACCGGTCGGTGCCCCTGAGCCGGTCCTCCGACGGGGCCGCGGGCACACCGGTTCCCGGGATTGCGCAGGTTCCCGGGTTTGCGCAGGCGGCGGAGGCGCCCCGTCCGGCGGCCGGTCACCCCTCGCCGACGGAGTCCGCCCCGGCGCGGCGGCGTGTCGGCGCTCCGGCCCGCAGGCCGTCCATGACCAGGTCGAAGAGGCGTGCGACGCGCTCCTCCCGGTCCTCATCGGCCCCGATGTGCCACAGGCCCGCGATGGCGAGCATGAAGTCCTCGGGGGTCACCCCTGGACGGATGGTCCCGGCCTCGTCATTGGTGCGCAGCAGCAGGGCGATGGCCTCGTTCAGCGGACCGGGGCCGGGTTTGGCCAGTCCCCCGGGCCCGCCGAGCGCCTGGCTCAGGGCCTCGGCCAGTCCGGCCTTGGCCAGGGCGAACCGGGCCAGGCGGTCCATCCACGCGCGCAGCGCCCGGTCCGGCGGCAGCTTGGCGAGCAGGTGCGGGGCCGCGTCGGCGACCTGCCGCATCTCGTGGCTGTAGACCTCCAGGACCAGGGCCCCGCGGCTGGGGAAGTTGCGGTAGAACGTCCCCTGCCCCACGCCCGCCTTCTTCGCGATCGCGCTCAGCGGGACCTCCGGCGACCGGGTGAGCTCCACCAGCGCCACGTCGAGGATGCGCTCGCGGTTCCGCTGCGCGTCCGAGCGCAGCGGCGCGCACCCGCCGCCCGCCTCGTCCGGATTCGCCATATCCCGCTCGCCCACTCCCCGGGAGGCCCGGCGGGCCGTCCTTGCCAAGCGGACAACTGTCCACTAGATTCACCGTGTCCGGACAGCTGTCCGTTTTCTTCCTCTCCCAACTGTACCGGGGGGACGTTTCCCCACGAACGGCGGCATCCGGCCGACCGACCCGACCACCACGACCGCGTCCATCGCGGCGTTCCGCGCACCCGCCGCCCGTGCGCGGGCGGGGCCGCCCGCCGACCCCGCCCGCGCACGGCCGCGGCACCCCCTGTCCGCGAAAGAGGCTGACCATGTCCCCAGCCACCTCCAGCACCATCACGCTGACCGTCAACGGCGAGAAGCACACCCTCGCCGTCGACCACCGCACGACACTGCTCGACGCCCTGCGCGAGCGCCTCGACCTCACCGGCTCCAAAAAGGGGTGCGACCAGGGCCAGTGCGGCGCCTGCACGGTGCTCGCCGACGGCCGCCGCACCGTCTCCTGCCTCCAGCTCGCCGTGGCCGCCGAGGGGCAGGAGATCACCACCATCGAGGGCCTGGCCGACGGCGACCGGCTGCACCCGGTCCAGCAGGCCTTCCTCGACCTCGACGGCTACCAGTGCGGCTACTGCACCCCGGGGCAGATCTGCTCGGCCGTCGCCGTGATCGAGGAGCACGCGGCGGGCTGGCCCAGCGCCGCCACCGGCGACGTGCGCCCCGAGTCCGGGGCGCCGGAGCTGACCGCCGACGAGATCCGCGAGCGGATGAGCGGCAACCTGTGCCGCTGCGGCGCCTACGTGTCCATCGTCCAGGCCGTCGCACGGGCCGCGGACGCCCGCACGCCCGGAACCGAGGCCGAGGGGGCCACCGCATGAAGGAGTTCGACTACCAGCGCGCCGACGGCGTCTCCGGCGCCCTCGCGCTGCACGGCGCCGACCCGCAGGCGCGCTTCCTCGGCGGCGGGACCAACCTCGTCGACCTGATGAAGACCGGCATCGAGCGGCCCTCCGTCCTCGTCGACATCCGCGCGCTGCCGCTGGACGGCATCGAGGCGACCGGCGACGGCGGGCTGCGCATCGGCGCCACCGCCACCAACAGCGACACGGCCGCCCACCCCGAGGTGCGCCGCCGCTACCCGGCGCTGGCCCAGGCCCTGCTGGCCGGGGCCTCCGGCCAGCTGCGCAACATGGCCACCGTCGGCGGGAACCTGCTGCAGCGCACCCGCTGCGGCTACTTCGCCGACGCCGCCGGGCCGTGCAACAAGCGGGTGCCCGGCAGCGGGTGCCCGGCCATCGAGGGCGAGCACCGCAACCACGCCATCCTCGGCGCCTCCGGGCACTGCGCGGCCACCCACCCCTCGGACATGGCCGTCGCGCTCGCCGCCTTCGACGCCGTCGTCGCCTACGAGACGGCCGACGGGCCGGGCGAGATGCCGCTCGCCGACCTCTACCCGCCGGTGGGCGACACCCCGCACGTGGAGACGGCCCTTCCCGCGGGCGCGCTCATCACCTCCGTCACCCTGCCGCCCGCACCCGTGGCCGCCGCATCCCGCTACCGGAAGGTCCGCGAGCGGGCCTCGTTCGCCTTCGCGATCGGCTCGGTCGCCGCCGCGCTGGAGGTCCGCGGCGGCACCGTCCACGACGTGCGGCTGGCCTTCGGCGCGGTCGCGCCCCGCCCCTGGCGGGCCCAGACGGCCGAGAAGGCCCTGGCCGGGGGTCCGGCCACGGCCGAGGCCTTCGCCGCCGCCGCGGACGCCGAGCTCGCGGCCGCCGAACCGCTGCCCGACAACGGGTACAAGGTTCCGCTGATGCGCGACCTGGTCGTGTCCGTCCTGACCGAACTCGCCGAGGAGGCCGACGCATGACCGCCACCGCAGAAGGCAAGAGCGCCGTCGGCACCGCCCGCGTCCGCGTGGAGGGGCTGGACAAGGTCACCGGGGCGGCCGAGTACGCCGGAGAGGTCGACTTCGACGGGCTGGCCTACGGCCACCTGGTGCTGTCCACCATCGCCCGCGGGCGCATCCGTGCGGTGGACACCGACCCGGTGCTGGCGATGCCCGGCGTCATCGACGTCTGGCACCACGGAAACGCGCCGCGCCTGAACACCGACTTCTCCAACATGCTCGGGCCGGTCGACCCGCTGCTGGCCCTGTTCCAGAACGACCGCGTGCCGCACGCGGGCTGGCCGGTGGCCCTCGTCGTCGCCGAGACGTCCGAGCAGGCCAGGGAGGCCGCCGACGCCCTGGAAGTCGAGTACGACCCCGAGCCGCACGACGTCGCGTTCCGCGCCGGGCGGCCCGAGGCCTACACGCCGCCCGGCCAGGAGGACCTGTCCAAGGGCGACATCGAGGCCGGGTTGGCCGCCTCCGCCGTAGTTGTGGACGCCGAGTACACCACGCCGGAGGAGTACCACAACTCGATGGAGCCGCACGCGGCCGTCGCCCGCTGGGAGGGGGGCCGCCTGGAGGTGGTCGACTCCAACCAGGGGACGCTGCTGGTGGCCGGCGACATCGCCCAGCTGTTCTCCCTGGACCCCGCCTCGGTACGGATCCGGGCCGAGCACGTCGGCGGCGCCTTCGGCAACAAGGGGACCCGCCCGCACCTGGTGGCAGCGGTGATGGCCGCGACCGCCCTCCAGCGGCCGGTGCGGGTCGTGCTCACCCGCCGCCAGATGTTCTCGCTGGTGGGCTACCGGCCCCCGACGGCGCAGCGGGTGCGGCTGGGCGCCGACCCGGACGGGCGGCTGCGCGCGCTCGACCACCAGGCGTGCAACCAGACCTCGACCACGAGCGAGTACACCGAGCTGAGCGCGCTTCCCGCGCGGACGCTCTACGACGCCGACGCCCACCGCACCGCTCACCGGCTGCTGCGGCTGGACGTGCCGACGCCGACGTTCATGCGCGCGCCGGGCGAGGCGCCGGGCTCCTTCGCCCTGGAGTCCGCGCTCGACGAGCTCGCCGAGAAGTGCGGCATCGACCCGATCGAGCTGCGCCTGCGCAACGAGCCCGAGGTGGGGCCGCTGTCCGGGCTGCCGTTCAGCAGCCGCAACCTGCGGGCCTGCCTGGAAGAGGGCGCCCGCAGGTTCGGGTGGGCCGACCGCGACCCGCGCCCGGGTGTGCGCCGCGAGGGGCGGTGGCTACTCGGTACGGGGATGGCCGCGGCCACCTTCCCGTCGGGTGCGGTCCCGTCCACGGCGGCCGTCACGGCCGAGGCCGACGGGTCGTTCACCGTGGGGGTCAACGCCAGCGACGTGGGGACCGGGGCGCGCACCGCGATGGCGCTGGTCGCCGCGGAGGCGCTGGACACGGACCCGGAGAACGTGCGGATCCAGATCGCCGACAGCGACCTGGGCCCGGCGATGATCGCCGGGGGGTCGATGGGCACGCGGTCCTGGGCCTGGGCGGTGTCGGCCGCAGCCCGCGAGCTGCGGGAGCGGCTGGTCCCGGGGGCGGAGGTGCCGCCGGAGGGCGTCACCGCGCGGACCGACACCGGCGCGGCCATCGGCGCCCTGTCCGAGAAGGAGCGCTACTCCTTCGCCGCGCAGTTCGCCGAGGTCGCGGTGGACCCGGCCTCCGGCGAGGTGCGGGTGCGCCGCATGCTCGGCGCCTTCGCCACGGGCCGGATCGTCAACCCGCTGACGGCGCGCAGCCAGTTCCTCGGCGGGATGGTGTGGGGGCTGTCCATGGCCCTGCACGAGGAGGCCACCCGGGACCGGGGGTCGGGCGCCGTCGTCGGCGGCGACCTGGCCGGGTACCACGTCGCCGCCAACGCGGACGTGCCGCCCATGGAGGCGTTCTGGGTCGACGACCCGGACCCGGACGACCCGGTCGGGATCAAGGGCATCGGCGAGATCGGCACCGTGGGCGCCGCGGCGGCGATCGCCAACGCGGTCTGGCACGCGACGGGCGTCCGCCACCGGCACCTGCCGATCCGCCCCGACCGCGTCCTGGCGGGCCGTCAGGAGGCACCGGTGGCCTGNGGGCGGGGTGCATTCCCCGCCCGCCGACACATGTCCGGGGCCGCGGAGCGGCCGCCGCGCACCGAACGGGAGGGCCCCGGCGCGTAGGCGCGAATCGGCGGGAACCCCTGCCGTTCCAAGGATTCCGCCAACCGGTATAGGCTCTCTCGCGCTGCAGAGGCCACAGGCGACACCGCTACGGACGTCCCGGCGGTAGTCGGCCACGGGATCCGAAAGGACCGCATGCATCCCCCACGTGCAAGCAAGGGCACATGGTCACTCGTTCTCGCAGGTTTCGCCGTCTCCATCGGCTTGGGTGGCGCGATCGGCTTGGGCGGGGACATGAGCATGATCAGCATCATGGACGCCAGAGACGAGCCTCTCGAGGGCACCGATGCGTATTTCGTGGTCGACCTGCTCATGACCCTGAGGCGCCCGGTCGAGTTCCTGGTGCCCACCGTCCTGGGGATCATCGCGATCGTCACCGCCGTGGGGTCCCTGCGGGCGGAAGGGGCGTCCGCACAAGCGATTCTGGCCATCCTGCTCGCCGTGACCGGGCCGCTGGTCACCTTCGCGACGTTCATGATCCTCTGGGCGTACGGCACCCACAACGCGCTCATGGCAGGTGAGATGTGACCCCCCGCTACCCGGCGTACCCGCCCCCTCCCGCCCCTCCCGTCGCCGCCGACCACGCCCGCATCCCGGGGATCGCGGGGCTCTGCGCGGCCGTCGCCCTGCTCATCGCGAACGCCGTCCTCACGAGTTTTCTCCTCGACCTCGCCGCCTACCTCTCGTTCGGGGCCGCCGCGCTGGTCCTGAGTGTCATGAGCTTCCGGAGGCCGGGGAACCGGGTGTGGGCCGGGTTCGCGTTCGTCGCAATGATGGCCACGCCGATCGTCGGCGGGATCGTCGACTACGCCGCGGTCCTCGCCGAAATCGAATGAAGGCGGGCACGCCGGACGTGCCGACATGAATCGAGCGTGGAGGAATTCCTCCACGCTCGCGTCTTTCGGACCGGGAGGCGGACGCCACCGCCTGCGACCGCATTGTCCGCGGCGCCCATCCGGCGGCCGAAGGAGGGGATCGGCGGCGACATCGCAATGCCGGGCAGCACGGCCACGGTCCGCCGACTCCTGGCCAACGGCCTGCCGGGCGAACTCCCCCTCCTTGCGCATGCGGTCGTGGTCGGCCGCGGACAGCGGTCGTTCGAGGACTCGCCCACGCACAGGCTGGAACCGGCGCACAGCGCCGCTCGGCCCCGGTGTCCTGAACCCGGCCTACACACCGGCCTGCCGAGGGGCGGAGGCGGATCCGCCGCCCTCGCGCTCGCTCAGGACGGCGAGGTAATGGGGACTGTGGATCAGGCCGAGGACGTTCCCGAAGGGATCGACGACCGAAGCGGTGACGAAGCCCTCTCCTCTCGGCGTGACCGGCTGGTACTCCTCGGCGCCCAGGGACAGCAGCCGCTCGAAGGCCGCCTCGATGTCGTCGACGTGCCAGGAGGTGACGGCGCCGCCGGGCGCCCGCGGCGCACCGGCCGACGCGAAACTGCGGTCGGTGATGCCCAGCTCGTCTCCGCGGTCCCCGATCCGGAACTCCACGTAGAGCGGGGCGCCTTCGAGCGGGCGGACGAAATAGGGCCCGATGCCGAACACCCGGGTGTACCACTCCGCCGCGGCCGGGACATCATCGGCCCACAGGCCCATCTGGGCGATCCCTCGCGGAACCGCACGCTCGCGGGGGCCGGTGGCCGGCCGGGACGGGGTGTCGCTCGTTTCGCTCATGCGCCCAGCCTGACGCCCATCGAGGTCAGAGCGCGTCCTCGATCCGAACCGATCCGTGCCGCCCTCACGAAACCGAAGGACATGCCGACACGAGGGGTGGGCGCAACAGGGCTCGAACCTGTGACCTTCCGGTTGTAAGCCGGATGCTCTGACCAACTGAGCTATGCGCCCTCGAACCGGCACCAGGCCGCTCGATCGTTTGAAATGGTACCGGGTCCGGCCGCCTCCTGGGGCTGGTGCGGCGGGCGCACGGCCGCGGCCCCGGAGGGCTTCCCCGGGGCCGGTCCGCGGACGTGCGCCCGCCGTTCCCGGGGTCAGCGGAGCTCGGACAGGGCCTTGCGGTAGTCCTCCAGGTCACGGGCCTGGGAGATCGGGTTGACGACCTTCCAGCGGACCACGCCCTCCTTGTCGATCAGGAAGGTGCCGCGCACCGCCACGCCCTTGTCCTCGTCGAACACGCCGTAGGCCTTGGCGACCCCGCCGTGCGGCCAGAAGTCCGACAGCAGCGGGTACTCCAGGTTCTCCTTGTCGGCCCACGCCCGGTGGGCGAACATCGAGTCCACCGACACGCTGAGCAGTTCGACGTCCTCGCCCTGGAAGTCGGAGATGTTGTCGCGCAGCGAGCACAGCTCGCCCTCGCAGACGCCCGAGAACGCGAGCGGGTAGAAGACCAGGACCACGTTCTTGCGGCCCTTGAAGTCGGACAGCTTGACCGTCTGCCCGTGCTGGTCCGAGAGCGCGAAGTCGGGAGCCTGCTGCCCGGTCTCGATGGACATGCGCATGCCTTCCTAGGTGGCCGGTTCGGCGGCGGGGCGCCGACGGCCCGGCTCGGACCGGGCGGCGCCCCGCGCGGCCAAGCCTAGGGCAGGCGGAAGGCGTCCGGCACGGCGGTCCTCCCGGCCCGGGCACGGCGGTGGCTGCGGCCCGTCAGTGCTTCACCTTCGGCGTCACCAGCCGGGTCCCCGACCAGTCCGTCCCCGCGCTCACGGCGCTGGTCTGCGACAGACCCGCCGTGGTCGCCGCCTCGGCGACCTCGTTCGGCGGCACGTGGCCGTCGCGCCCGGCCTTGGGCGTCAGCACGAGGATGACCCCGCCCCCCTCGACCGAGCCGAGGACGTCCACCAGGACGTCGGTCAGGTCGTCCTCCTCGTCGCTGCGCCACCACAGCAGCGCGGCGTCGACGATGGCGTCGTCGTCCTCGTCGACGAGCTCCTCGCCGGTGACTTCGGCGATCGACGCGCGAAGCTGCTCGTCCACGTCGTCGTCATAGCCGAACTCCTGCACCACCTGACCCGGCTTGAATCCGAGTCGGTCGGCCAGGCTGTCGCTTTGCGCCTGGCCCGCGGTCGCGCTCACGAAAGTCCTCCTCTGAGAATGTTCTCCTGCGGGCCCGCCCACCGGCCGCCCCGCTTCCTCGCGGTCGCTCGTGGCCGGGTCGTTCCCGCTTGTTTGCTGGCTAAGTTCACACGCTGGGGCCCTCATCCGTCAACGCGTGCCCTGATGCAGCCGGCACCTACCATCCTGCTCACTCCTCCGGGCCCGTCAAGAAGGAGAGCCGCACCGTGCGCCGCGGGTTGTCCACGTTCAGGTCGACGACCGCCACCGACTGCCATGTGCCCAGCGCCGGGCGGCCGTCCAGCACCGGCAGCGTGGCGTAGGGTGCGATCATCGCCGGCATGACGTGCGAGCGCCCGTGCCCGGGCGATCCGTGCCGGTGCCGCCACCGGTCGTCGGCCGGCAGCAGGTCGCGCAGTGCGGCCAGCAGGTCGTCGTCGGAGCCCGCGCCCAACTCCATCACCGCGACCCCGGCCGTCGCGTGCGGCACGAAGACGTTCAGCAGCCCGTCCCCTCCGGCCTCGGAGGTGAAGGAGACGCACTCCGCGGTGATGTCGTGGACCCCTTCGGAGTCCCCGGTGCGCAGCTCCAGTGTTCTTGTCCGCATGCGGCAACGGTTACCCACCCGCGCGGCGTGTCGAACCACTTCAGAGCCGATTCGCCCGCATCCTCCCCGCCGCGCCGCCCCTCTGTCCCGGCGCCGCGGGTCCCGTGCGGCGTGACGGGCGCCCCGGGGGCGCGCCATACTCGGCTGCGGGGCCGCCGGGCGACGCGGCGGCGAGGATGAGAGGTGGACGTGGGAGCCGACCTCCGGCTGGGCCCGGTGCTGCGCAAGACGACACCGACGACCGCGACGGTGTGGGTGGAGACGGAGGCCCCCGCCGAGGTGGCGGTCACCGCGGGCGGGGCGCGGGCGCGGTCCCGCACGTTCACCGTGCACGGCCACCACTACGCCCTGTGCGAACTCCAGGGCCTCGCACCGGGCTCCACCACGCCCTACACGGTGGACGTGGACGGCGCGCGGGTGTGGCCCGACCCGGCCTCCGAACACCCGCCGAGCCTGGTGCGGACCCCGCCGGAGGGGCGGGAGGCCCCGGTGCGGATGGCGTTCGGCTCCTGCCGCACCCCGATCGACCACTCCCCCGGCGCGGTGCGCCGCTTTGGCTCCGACATGCTGCGCGCCTACGGGCGGCGGCTGGCCCGGCTGCGCCGGGACGGGGGCGACGAGGGGCACGGCGGCGAGGGGCCGGGCGGCGAAGGTGCGACCGCGGTGGAGGAGCCCGCGGTGCTGCTGCTCATCGGGGACCAGGTGTACGCCGACGAGCTGCAGCCCGGCATGAAGGAGTTCCTCGCGCGCCGACGCGCCCGGGTGACCGGGGACGGGGCCGACGCCAGGGACGGTGTGGGCCCCGGCGCGCGGACGCGCGCCGAGGCCCGGCCGCCCGAGGACGAGGTGGTCTTCTTCGACGAGTACGCCGAGCTGTACCGGCGCTCGTGGACCGACCCGGACGTGCGGTGGCTGCTGTCGACCGTGCCCACCCTGATGCTGTTCGACGACCACGACGTGCGGGACGACTGGAACACGTCGGGCGCCTGGCGCGCGGAGATGGACGCCTCGCCCTGGTGGGGCCACCGGATCGTGTCGGGCCTGGGGGCGTACTGGGTGTACCAGCACCTGGGCAACCTGACGGGCGAGGAGCGGAAGGGGGACCCGCTCTACCGCGAAGTGCTGACGGCCTCCTCGGGCGACGCGGCGGCGGACGGGGGCGACGCCGCCGAGCTGCTGGACGCGGCCGCCCTGGGCTGGCACGAGGAACCGCAGAGCAGGGTGTGGAGCCACGAGCACCGGATGGGCCCCGCCCGCCTCCTGATGGTGGACACGCGCGCGGGGCGGGACGTGTCCGACGAGCACCGCAGGGACATCCTAGGCGCCCCTGGGGCGGCGTGGCTCGACGAGCGCCTCACCGGTGACACCGACCACCTGCTGATCGCGTCGACCCTCCCGTTCCTCCTCCCCAAGGCGGTGCACCGGCTGGAGGCGTGGGACGAGGCGCTCGCATCGGGGGCGTGGGGCGAGCGGCTGCGCGGGCCCGCCGAGAAGCTCCGGCGCGCGCTGGACCTGGAGCACTGGGCGGCGTTCGGGCGGTCCTTCGGCTCGGTCTCCCGCACGCTCGTGGAGGTCGCCTCCGGCAGGCGGGGGAACCCGCCCGCGACGGCCCTGTTCCTGTCCGGGGACGTCCACTTCTCCTACCTGGCCCGCGCCCGGCCGTCACGGCGGGCGGCGCGTCAGGGCGCACCCGGGGGCGGGACGCGCATCGCCCAGCTCGTGTCGTCGCCGTTGTGCAACCGGCTGCCGACGAAGCTCCGCTGGGCGGCCCGGCTGGCGGCCGCGGCGCCGACGGCGTGGGCGGGCTGGATCATGGCCCGCACGGCCGGGGTGCGCCCGCCGCTGCTGGAATGGAAGCTGGACGAGGGGCCGTGGTTCGACAACGCGATCGCCGAGCTGGTGCTCGACGGCCGCCGCGCCGAGGTCGTGTGGATCAAGGGGCGGGACGGCGCCTCCGGCGAGCTGCAGATCGACGAGGACGGGCCGCACGGCTTGTAGGGGGACGCCCGCGTGCCCGCCCCGCCACGCCTCTCCAGGGCCCCCGGGGCCGACACGGGTTCGGGCTCCGGCGGACACGGCCGCGCCGACTCCTCAGCCGATGCGTCGTCGCGGTACCGGGCGCTCCGCCTAGATGAGTGATTCCAAGGGGTGAGCCACCC
>NZ_ANBH01000080.1 GCF_000341185.1 Nocardiopsis chromatogenes YIM 90109 | reverse complement strand
CGCCGGACGGCAAGCAGGAACAGGGAACCGCCCGGCTCTGGCCGTCGCCGCCAACAACAGCAACCATCCGCACGCCCGACGGCCGACAACGCTGCGGGTGGGGCCGCCGACCTGCTTCGTCGCCGCTGCCCTTCCTCGCGCCCCGGCGACCCGCCGCCAGCCCGGAGCCCGTGAGCGGGGTACCAGCCGAGCCTCCGCCCGCCTGAACCGCGAGGAACCCACCGCCCGGCAGGCAGGGCCGGGGAACCGCCCCGCTCACCCCGTCGCCGCCCTCTCCCCCCACACCCCGGCGACCCGCCGCCCGGCCGGGGCCGGTGAGCGGGGCACCAGCTGGTCCCGTCGCCGCCGATCACGGCTACCGCGCACACGCCCGCCACTGGACAGCCCTACCGGAAGGGACGCGAACCTTCGTCGTTGCTGCCGTTCCCTTGAACTCCGGAGGCCCGCCGACCGGCCAAGGCCCGCGAGCGGGGCCCGGCGGCCCGCCGCGCACCTACTCCTTCGCGGCCTGCCCCTCCCCCTGGCCCGCCTTCCATGTGTAGCCGCGCGGGGTGACGAAGCGGCCCGCCACGTTTCTCGACGCCGAGCTGCCCACGAGTACCACTGTGAACATGTCCACCTGCTCGACCTCCCCGTCGAGCATGGCGCGCAGCGTCGTCAGCACCGTCCGCTCGGATTCCCGGGTCGCGTTATGCACGTACCCGACCGGCGTGTCCTCCGGCCGGTGCTCGGCCAGGATCTCCAGGGCCTTGGGCAGCTGCCAGTCCCGCTTCTTCGACCTCGGGTTGTAGAAGCACACGCTGAAGTCGCCCTCGGCGGCGGCCCGCACCCGGCGCTCGATCGCCTCCCACGGGGTGTGCAGGTTCGACAGGGAGATGTAGGCGTGGTCGTGCCCCAGCGGCGCCCCGAGCAGGTTCGACGCCGCCACCGCGGCCGTGATCCCCGGGACCCCGGCCACCTCGATGTCGTCACCGGCGAAGTCCAGCGCGGGGCTCGCCATCGCGTACACCCCCGCGTCGCCCGACCCGATCAGCGCGACCGCCGCCCCCGCCTGCGCCTCCCGCACCGCCGTGCGGGCGCGCTCCTCCTCCTGCCCCAGGCCGCTGGAGATCACGCGGGTGCCCGGCCGCAGCAGGTCCGGCACCTGGTCGAGGTACTGGTCGAGCCCGACGACTACGGACGCCCGGCGCAGCTCGGCGGCGACGCGGGGCGCCATCAGGTCGCGCGCCCCCGGGCCGAGCCCGACCACGGCCAACCGCCCCCGGAACGCCACCCGGGCCACCGCCACCGTGGCGTTGGCCGTCTTGGCCTTCGGCGCCACCAGCTCCGGGGCCTTCCCGGCCAGCCCCGCCGCGTGCAGCGCCGACGCCTCGGCCACGCTGGGCGTGCCGACCTCGGCCCGCACGGTCTCGCTCGGGTTGGGCACCTCCACAGCGGCCAGCTCGTCGGCGGGGTAGGTGACCACCTCCCAGCCGCGCTCGCGGGCGGCGCGCAGGATGCCCTCCTCGTCGGCCTTCAGGTCGACGGTGGCCACCGCCCGCACCGACGCCGGGGACAGCCGGTGCTCGGCCAGGGTCCGGTCGATCAGGTCGCCGACCTCCTCGGCGGAGACCCCGCGCGCCGAGCCGACCCCCACCACCAGGGACGGCGGCCGGTAGGTGAGCGTGGGCAGCCCGTAGGAGGCGCACAACTCGCACAACTCGGTCCGGTCGGTGACCCGGACCAGCGCCACCGCCTGCGACGACGGCACCTCGGCGGACACGTTCTCCGGGAGCGGCGGCAGCGGCAGGCCCTCGGCGCCCTCCAGGCGCACCGGGTCGCCGGAGAGCACGGCGGCCCCGATGGAGGCCAGTGGGCCCCGGTCCTCGATCCGCAGCCCCAGGTCGGCGCCGTAGGAGTCGAGCGGGGTCGCCGACACCGCGTCGCTGGCGGTGGTCACGACCGGGCGGGTGCCCAGCACCGACGACACCCGGCTCGCCAGGGCGTTGGCGCCGTAGTGGCCGCCGAGGACGGCGACCGCGTGCTCCAGGCCCTCGTCCACGCAGACCACCGCCGGGTCGGTGGTCTTTCCGCCGAGCAGCGGGGCCAGGACCCGCACCGTCGCCCCGACGGCGAGCATGCTCACCACCGAGCCGCACTCGGCGAACGCGGTGCGCAGGGCGTCGGCGGGGCGGTCGGCCTCGACGATGCGCACCTGGTCGGGCCAGGCCTGCGCGAGGCGTTCGGCGGCCGACCGGCCGCGCGCGGTGACGGCGATGACGCCGATGTCGCTCATGTCCACCTTTCCGGAGGGGGTCGGGGTAGCGGGAGGGAGGGGCGGGGCGGCCGGGCGGGCCCGGCGGGGTCAGGGGTCGTCGGGGGCGGCGGTGCCGCACAGCAGCGTCACCGGGTTGGCGGCGGCCAGCCGCAGCGACCCGTTGGGCAGCGGGGCCAGGCGCGAGGCCTGGAGCTGGGTGCCTTCGACGCGGTATCCGGCGCCGGTGAGCTGGGCGTGCACTGTGGCGACCCGGTCGACCGAGGCGAGCGCCGCCACCACGCGCTCCGGGCGGAAGCGGCGCAGGGCCTCGGCCGCGACCCGGTCGTCTCCGCCGCCGAGGAAGACGGCGTCGGGGGCGAGCGCGCCGCCCGGTCCCGTAGCACCGGGTGCCTCCGGGAAGGCCTCGGGAAGGCGCCCTTCGCGCACGTCCACGTGCACCCCGTGGGCCAGGGCGTTGGCGCGGATGCGCGCGCAGTCCTCGGCGTTCTGCTCGAAGGCGACCGCGTGCGCGCCGAATCGGGCGCACTCGACGGCGACCGACCCGCTGCACGCGCCCACGTCCCACACCACGGTGCCGGGGCGGGGCGCGAGGCGGGCCAGGGCGAAGGCGCGCACCTCGGGCTTGGTGACCATGGAGGCGCGGTGCTCGAAGGCGTCCTCGGGCAGCGCCCACCCGTCGGGGGCGCCCTGGTGGCCGGGCATCCAGGCCATCGCAGGGGCGACCGCCCGCCCGGGGTCGACGGCCAGCACCACGTTGGGGTGCGCCCAGTCGGTGCGGTCGGCGTCGGCCGGTCCCGCCTCGACGACGGACTCGTCAGGGGCGGCGAGGCGCTGGGCGACGTAGACGGTCCGCCCGGCCCGGAGCAGGGGGCCGACGAAGGCCTCGGGGCCCGCCGTCCCGGGGGCGGTGAGCACGGCGGCCTTGGGGTGGGCGAGCGCGGCGGCGAGGGCGCGGCGGGCCGATCGGCCCGACTCGGCACGGCCGTGGGCGGAGAGCACGACGGCGTCGTCCCAGGGCAGCCCGGCGCGGGCGAATGCGGCGGCGACGGAGGACACGGCCGGGTGGACGTCCGGGTCCAGGCCGCGCTCGCGCAGGGCGCGGACGATCCCGAAGAACCCGGGGTCCCCGGAGGCGAGGACCGCGGCGGGCGCGGTGGCGGCGGCGATCCGGTCGAGCGCCGGGGCGAGCCCGCCGAGGGGGAGGAGTTCGGCGCCGGGGGCGACGAGATCGGCGACGGCGTCGAGGTGGCGCGCGGCCCCGGCGACGATCCGGCATTCGCCGAGGGAGTGCCGGGCCGCGTCGGACAGACGGCGCCCGTCCATCCCGACGACGGTGACCCGGCGGGCGGCGGTGTCCGTCATGAGGCGCCCACCCCGGTCACGTCCCCGGAGTCTTCGACCGTCCGGTTCAGCGCGCCCATCGCCGCTCCGGGTCGCGCCCGGACCGGTTCCGGCGCCAGGACAGGCGTCCCGCCCGTCGGCGGTCGGCTTTCGGCCGCACGCCGACGGCGGTCACGGGCGCCGGAGCCTCCGCGGGCATCATCACCCTGGCCGCTCACGGGCGGACCGGAGCACTTCCGGTGTGCTGTGCGGACCGGCTGATGGGTCACCGTCCGCCCGGCCCGGTCGCCGACCGGTGCACGCGCCGCGCATGCCGCCTGCAGCGACGGCCCTGCTGTGGCCCAGTGACCGGACAGCGGCCGCACCACAGGGCGGATACCCATGGAACGCCCGAGGCCCATCAGCGCGATGGCCTGGTGCGCGTCGCGGTCGGCGGACTCGGCCGCCATACGCGGACGCGCCCGCCGGAGACCACGGAGAGCATCGGGGCACGACGGAACCCCCGCCCGACCCCCCGGACGCCGGAACCCACCCGGACCCGGCACCCACCGCACCGTCTCCGCACCACTCGCGGACCCCGTCGCCACGGGTCCAGCAGGGGCGGCGACACAGGCCCCCGCCGACACCACCCGTCGGCCGTCCACCGGGGAATCCGCCGGGGAACACAGCAGGCCGCCCGACACACCGGGAAGCCGCCGGTCGGCCTCACCGCAGCGGAACGCGCAGCCGCGGCATACCTGCCCCGCCCCGCTCACCGCTCCCCCAGGTCCGGCGGGCAGGCGGCCATCACCCGCTTGCCGGTGAAGTCCACCATCGCCACCTCGGCCTCCACGGCGCCCTCCGCGAAGCGGGCCAGCACGTCGGCCACCCGGCCGCACAGCACGTCACCGGCGGCGCGCAGCAGCCCGGCCTCCTCCCACAGCTCGTAGGCGTGGCGGCCGGTGTTGGCCTCGTCCACCCGGGCGGCCAGCTCCTCTCCCCCGCCGACCTCGCGGGTGATGTCGCCCAGCAGCTCCGTCGACACCTTGGACCGGGTGTAGTGCGTCATCAGGACCCCGGCGGCGAGCTTGGTCAGCTTGCCCGCCATGCCCACGAACACCACCTTCGACAGGCCGTACTCCACCGCCCGGCGCAGCGCGGCCCCGGTGAAGTCGCCGACCTCCACGAAGCACACCTCGGGCAGGTGCGGCAGCAGCGCCATGGCGCCCTTCTCGGTGCGCCCGCCGGTGCACAGCACCAGGGTGTCCTCGCCCTGCGCCGCCATCACCGACACCGCCTGCTCCACGCTCGCCCGCCAGGACGCGGTGGAGAACGGCCGCACGATGCCCGTCGTGCCCAGGATCGAGATGCCGCCGATGATGCCCAGCTTGGCGTTGGTCGTCTTGCGCGCCATCCGCTCGCCGTCGGGCACGCTGATCACCACGGTCAGGGCCTGGCCGTCGGCGTCGGCGGCCTCGCGCACCGCCTCGCCGATCATCTGCCGGGGCACCGGGTTGATCGCGGCCTCGCCCGGGTCCAGCCCCAGGCCGGGGCGGGTGACCACGCCCACGCCGACGCCGCCGTCCAGGTGCAGCCCGCTGCCGGGCCCACGGGTCACCGTCGCGGTGACGTGCGCCCCGTGCGTCACGTCCGGGTCGTCCCCGGCGTCCTTGACGACGACCGCCTCGGCGCGGTCGGCCGACAGCAGCTCACAGCGCTCGGTGGCGAAGGTGACCCGGCGGCCCGACGGCAGCCCGATCTCCACGACCTCGACCGGCCGCCCGGTGGCCAGCGCCTGCGCGGCGGCCTTCGCGGCGGCCGAGGCGCACGCCCCGGTGGTCCACCCGGTGCGCAGCGCCTTCTGCCGGACCTTCGCTGTCCGCGGCAGGTCGGGCTCGCGCAGTTCGGGGGTGGACACGGTGGGGGCGGGGGCCGAGGCGGCCGGATCCGGCTCGGCGCCGGAGGCGCCCCGGTCGTCCGCGGGCCCGCCGCCCCGCTCTCCTCGGCCGCCGCTCATGGGCGTCCTCCTCCGGGGCCGGACACGGAACCGCCGGCGTGCGGCCGCCCCTGCGCGCTGTCGCCCATCCCGCGGACCGCCCCGCCGGTCACGCCTCGGCCCGCGACGCGCGCAGCGCGCGGCGGGCCTCGCGGTCGGCGCGCCGGTACCCGTGGAAGTGGCCCGGGTGGTACAGGTGCGAACGGGTGCCGCCCGCGGTCAGCGCGGGGCCGACCAGCACCAGCGTGTGCTTCCACAGCCGGTGCTCCTTGACGGTGGCCTCCAGCTCGCCCAGCGTGCAGCGCACGACCAGCTCGTCCGGCCAGGTCGCCTGGTAGGCCACCACACACGGGGTGTCCTCGGGGTAGCCGCCCTCCAGCAGTTCGGCCTGGAGCTGCCCGGAGCGCGCCGCCGACAGGAACAGCGCCATGGTGGTGCCGTGCCGGGCGAACTCGCGCACCTCCTCCCCCTCGGGCATGGGGGTCTTGCCCCCGCCCAGGCGGGTGAGGACCACCGACTGGGCGACCTCGGGGATGGTCAGCTCGCGCCCGGCGATGGCGGCGACGGCCGCGAACGCGGGCACCCCCGGGATGATCTCGGTGTCCAGCCCCATGCGCTCGCACTGGTCGAACTGCTCCTGGACCGCGCCCCACAGCGACGGGTCGCCGGAGTGGATGCGGGCGACCCGCAGCCCCTCGTCGGCCGCCCGCTCGTAGTAGGGCATGACGCCCTCCATGGGCACCTTGGCCGAGTCGACGACCTCCGCGTCCTCACGGGCGTGCTCCAGCACGTCCTCGTGCACCAGGCTGGCGGCCCAGATGACGATGTCGGCCTCGGCGATGGCCCGGGCCGCGCGGATCGTCAGCAGGTCGGCGGCGCCCGGCCCGGCCCCCACGAAGGTGACCTTGCCGCGCGCCCGCGCGGCGCCATCGGCGCCGCCGGTGTCCATGCCCGTTCCGGCGGTGCGCGCCGGGTCCTCCATCACAGCTTGCCTCCGCGTCCGTTGCGCCGCGCCGGGGCGATCAGGGTCGACAGGTACGGCAGCTCGCGCGCCCCGTCCCCGAGGTCGCCGACCGGCGCCACCTCCTCGTCGGGCAGTCCCAGCCGGGAACCGTACACGGCGTCGCCGTCGCGCCCCGAACCGCGCAGCGCCTCGACGGTGTCGGCGGCGAACCGGCCGAACTTGTAGGCCACCACCGTGGCCTCCCCGTCCAGGGCCTCCCGCAGCCGGTCCACCCCGCCGACGACCGGCATCAGGGTGAGCGGCTCGGTGCCCTCCACCAGCACCCGCCCCGACCGCGCGGCCAGGTCCTGCATGGCGGTGATGCCCGGCAGCGTCTCGATGCGCGCCCCCGGGTCGCCCTCGCGCACCGTCTGCGCCAGGTAGGTGAAGGTGGAGTAGATGTTCGGGTCGCCGATGGTGGCGAAGGCGACCGTGGCGGCGCCGCGCTCGAAGTGCGCGAGCACGGTGCGGGCGGCCTCGTCCCAGGCGCGCACCCGGCGCTCGCTGCGGCCGCCGCGGTCGTTGAGGGCGAACACCACCCGCTCGATCCGGTCCTCGGCCACGTGCGCGCGCACCGTCGCCTCGGCCCGGCCGGGCTCCTCCGGCGCCATCACCGGCACCAGGACGACGTCGGCCTCGCGCATGCGCCGCACCGCCTTGACCGTCACCTGCTCGGGGTCGCCGGGTCCGACCCCGACCCCGACGAGCGTCCTGCTCGCTCCCATTCCACCGCCTTGTCGCGTATTCCGGCGTTCTCCGGCGTGTCCTGCGGGGGTCCGGCGTGCGCCGCCGCCCGCTCGTGCCCGTCCGGCCGCGCCCTGGGCGGGCCGGACCGCAGGACAGCGTATCGGTGCGGCCCCCGCACGCCGTCGGCCGCCCTGCGCGTACGCTTGGCGGTCGCCGCCGGGCCGGGCGCCGGGCGGCGTCCAGGAGGCCGGAGCGAGCAGGAGGGAGGCGCCGGGTGGCGGTACCGCGTGTGGTGGTCGCGGCCCCCGCGTCGGGGAGCGGGAAGACCACGGTGGCCACGGGATTGATGGCGGCGTTCGCCGCCAGGGGGGACCGGGTCTCCGGGCACAAGGTGGGGCCGGACTACATCGACCCCGGGTACCACGCGCTGGCGACGGGGCGGCCGCCGCGCAACCTCGACCCGGTGCTGTGCGGGGAGGACCGGGTGGCGCCGCTGTTCCTGCACGGGGCCCAGGGAGCCGACATCGCCGTGGTGGAGGGGGTGATGGGGCTGTTCGACGGGGCGTCGCGGCCCCGGAACCACCCCGGTCCCGGCGACGCCGCCTCCACCGCGCACGTGGCCGCACTTCTGGGCGCCCCGGTGGTGCTCGTGGTGGACGCCGCGCGGGCGTCGAGGTCGGTGGCGGCGCTGGTGCACGGGTTCTGCACCTACGACACGCGGGTGCGCATCGGCGGGGTCATCCTCAACCGGGTCGGGTCGGACCGGCACGAGGAGCTGCTGCGGGAGGCCATGGAGGACGCCGGGGTCCCGGTGCTCGGGGCGCTTCGGCGGCACGAGGCGGTGGAGACGCCCGCGCGGCACCTGGGGCTGATCCCGGCGGCCGAGCGGGCCGACGAGGCCCACGAGGCGGTGCGGGCGCTGGGGCGGCTGGTGGCCGACTCCTGCGACTTGGACGCCGTGGCCGCGCTCGCCCGCACGGCCGCGCCGCTCGACGGCCCGGCGTGGAGCCCGGAGGAGGAGATGGCGGCGCTGGAGGCGGCCCCCGCGGCCGAAACCGGCGGGGCTGCGGCGAGAGCCGGGCGCGCGCCGGTGGTGGCGGTGGCGGGCGGTGAGGCGTTCACCTTCGCCTACACCGAGAACACCGAGCTGCTGCAGGCGGCGGGCGCCGAGGTGCGCACCCTGGACCCGCTGCACGACGAGGCGCTGCCGGAGGGGGCCGTGGGCCTCGTCATCGGCGGCGGCTTCCCCGAGATGCACGCCGAGCGGCTGTCGGCCAACGCGCCGCTGCGCGGGCGGGTGGCCGCCTTCGCCGCCGCCGGAGGGCCGCTGGCGGCCGAGTGCGCGGGGCTGCTGTACCTGGCCGAGAGCCTGGACGGGGCGCCCATGTGCGGGGTGCTGCCCGCCAAGGCGCGGATGACCGGGCGGCTGACCCTGGGCTACCGGGAGGCGGTGGCGGTGGGCGACTCGGTGCTGGCCGCCGCGGGCACCCGGGTGCGCGGGCACGAGTTCCACCGGACCGCGGTCGAACCCGCCCACGGTCCGGATCCGGCCTGGCAGTGGAGCGCCGATGGCCCGGAGGGGTTCGGCGGTGCGATGATGTGCGCGTCCTACCTCCACCTGCACTGGGCCGGTGCTCCGCGGATCGCCGCCCGCTTCCTGGGCGCGGTGCGCGCACACGGCGGGTACGGCGAGCACGGCGGCGCCGACGAAAGGGGGCGCCGGTGAGCGGCGGCGGCACGACCCAGCGGATGCCCATGGTGGTCTTGGAGACGGACCACCTGGTCCTGCGCGCCTTCACCGAGGCCGACACGGACGGGGTCCTGGAGGCGGCGTCCGCGCCGTCCACGCAGAAGTGGCTGCCGATGCCGGAGCCGGGCCGCCCCTACACCCGCGAGGAGGCGGAGAAGTGGTGCACCGTCACCGCCCCGGGCCTACGGGCGTCGGGCGACGGCCAGCAGTGGGCGGCGTGCGACTCGGTGACCGGCAGGTTCGCGGGGGCGGTCGGCCTGCTGCGCACACTCTGGAAGGCCCGTACCACCGAGGTCGGGTACTGGTTCGCCCCCTGGGCGCGCGGCCGGGGGCTCGCGACCGAGGCGGTGGTCGCGGTGACGAGGTGGGCCATCGTCGAGCTGGGCTTCGAGCGCGTGGAGCTGAAGGCGGCCACCGGCAACCTGGCGTCGAGGCGGGTCGCGGAGAAGGCGGGCTTCGAGTTCGAGGGCATCGAACGCAACGCCATGCCCTTGCACGAGGGCCGGACGGGCTTGGCGGTGTACAGCCTGATCCCCTCCGACCTGGCGTTCTGAGAGCCGCGAGCGACGCAAGAGGACGCTGGAGCAGCACTCTCGGCCGCCGGGCGTGCGGGCAGTCACAGGGATCGGCAACGACGGCAGAGCAGGTGCCCCGCTCCGGGCTGCTTGCCGTCCGCAGGGCCGCCGGAGTGTGGGGGCAAGGCGGCGACGACGGAGGTCGGCGACCCTTCCTGCAACATCGTCGGGCGGCGGGTTCCTCTCGGTCCGGGTGGGCGGCGCGGCGGGGGTGTGCGGGTGGTCGGGCGCGTTCGTGGCGGCCGCCGGGCTGGTACGGGGCCCGGAAGGGGGGTTCCGGCTGCGCCGCTACCGGCCCGGTGTCCGCTTAGCCCGGTTTCCCTGCCGCCGGGACCCCTCCCGCGTGCTGTTCGACGCCCGGGGCGGCCCCACGGGCGGTGCGGGCATGCGTTCATCGCGACCCGCGAACCCGATCCGGCCCCTAAGGGCCCTCAAATGGCACACCGGGCCCGTTTGTCGGGCGCGGTGTCACCGCGTGTAGCCGCTATCGGCCCGGTGCAGGGCCGCCGGCACCCTGCGGGGTGCGCGGGCGGCCGCGCGCCCGCCCCCTGCGTCCGACCGGAGTGCCCCGGACGGGCATGAACCAGGCATTCCGTTTCCAGAACCTGTTCTGGAATCGTCGTGATCGTCGCCCGGGGGCCTCCGCGGACGTCGAAGGGCGCGCATCCCGGCCCCCTCGCACGTAACGCGGAGTGTTCGCCCAGGTCACGGGCCTGCAGGGGGTGGTGGTGCGGGCCCGGGGGCCGCCCCGGGCGCGGAAGAGCGCGAACCTCGGGGCCACGCCGCCCTCCCGGACCGCCCTAGGGTCATCCTGCGTGGTGAAACCACCACAAAACCGGTGGTGGATTCACCACGCAGAATCGCCACCCACTACCGACGTGCCCGGTATGCCTGGAATGCGCCGCCCGCCACCCGGCCGGGGCCGGTGAGCGGGATACCTGCTGTGCCGCCGTACACCCGGACCGTCTGGGGCCTGCCGGACGGCAGGCAGGGCCGGGGAACCGCCCTGCTCACTCCGTCGCCGCCATCAACGGCGACCACGCACACGCCGGGTAGCCGACAGCGCTACGGGGAGGGCCACCCGCCTTCGTCGTCGCCGCCATCCACCCCACACCCCGCCGACCCGCCGGACGGCCGGTGCCCGTAAGCGGGGCACCACCTGTGCCGCCACCTGTGCCGCCACCTGTGCCGCCACCCCGCCCCGGGGTGCCGCGAAGGGCGCCTCCCGGAGCGGGGCGGCCCTCAGCCGACGCTCACCACTCGATGCCGCGCTGGCCCTTCTGGCCGTTGTCCATGGGGTGCTTCACCTTGGTCATCTCCGTGACCAGGTCCGCCTCGTCCAGCAACCGCTGGTCGGCGTCCCTGCCGGTGATCACCACGTGCTGGGTCCCCGGGCGGGTGCGCAGGGTCTCCAAGACGTCCTCCACGTCCACCCACCCCCACTTCATCGGGTAGGTGAACTCGTCCAGCACGTACAGCCGGTACGTCTCGGCCGCCAGGTCGCGCTTGATCTGCGCCCACCCCTCGGCGGCGTCGGCCGCGTGGTCCTGCTCGGTGCCCGGGCGCTGGATCCACGACCACCCCTCGCCCATCTTGTTCCAGGTCACCGAGCCGCCCTCGCCGGACTCGCCCAGGACCCGCAGCGCCGTCTCCTCGCCGATGCGCCACTTGGCCGACTTCACGAACTGGAACACGCCGATGTCCCACCCCTGCGCCCAGGCGCGGGTCGCCAGCCCGAAGGCCGCCGTCGACTTGCCCTTGCCCGGGCCGGTGTGCACCGCCACCAAGGGCCGGTGCCGCCGCTGGCGGGTGGTCAGGCCGTCGTCGGGAACGTGTTCGGGTTTGCCCTGAGGCATGCGTCATTCCTGCTTTCTGCTCGTGTTCCGATCCCCGGTGGGGCGTCCCTCAAGCGGCGCGGCCGCGGGTACCGCGCACCAGCCCCGTCAGCGCCTCGGCGCCCAGCTCCTCCAAGCGGACCGCCTCTCCCCCGGCCTGGGCCGCCAACCGCTCGGCCAGCCCCAGCCGCACCGGACCCGATTCGCAGTCCACGACCACCGTCTGAACGTCCTGCGCGCCGATCCACGCCGCCGCCCGCAGCGCCTGGTCGAGGCCGCCGTGCGTGGCGCGCCCGTCGGTGACCAGCACNCGGCGGGCGTCGCGCAGCCGCTCCACCCGCAGCACATCGGCCGCCCGCAGCAGCCCCGCCGCCAGCGGGGTGCGGCCCCCGGTGCGCAGCTCACGCAGCCGCCGCGCCCCGGCCTCGACCGACGAGGTGGGCGGCAGCTCCACCCGCCCCTCGCGTCCGCGGAAGGTCACCAGCCCCACCTTGTCGCGGCGCTGGTAGGCGTCCAGGAGCAGGCTCAGCACCGCCCCCTTGACCGCCCGCATCCGCTGCCGCGCCGCCATCGACCCGCTGGCGTCCACGCAGAACAGGACCAAATTGCCCTCGCGGCCCTCGCGCACGGCCTCGCGCAGGTCGCCGCGGTGCAGCACCAGGCCCGGCCCGGTGCGCCCGCGGACCCGCTGGTGCGGGGCGGCCGCGCGCAGGGTCGCGGTCAGGTGCAGCGGTCCCATGCCCCCGCTCCCCTCACCGGGCGTGCGCGAGCCGGAGGCCCGGCCGAAGGGGGTCTCCGCGCGCGAGCGCCGACCGGGCGCCCCCGCGCCGATCCCCCTCACGCTGAACAGGCGCGGCCGGAAGGTCTCGCCCGCCTCGGATGCCTGCTCGCCGCCGGAACCGGACGCCTTCCTCTCGGTCTCGCCGTCCTCGGAGGAGCGGTCGTCGGGCCGCCCCGGCGAGGGCTCGGCGGGGGCGTCGGGCTCCTGGGCGGGCTCTTCGGGTCCGCCCTCGTGGCCGCCGTCGTCCTCCTGGGAGGGCTCCCCGGTATCGGCTTCGGGCTCCGGGGCCTGCCCGCCGCCATCGCCGCCGCCATCACCGTCACCACCGCCGCCGTCTCCGTCGGGACTCCCCGGGCCGTCCGGGTCGTCCTCAGGGCCTTTTGGGTCCTGGTCACCCGCCTCCTGCAGGGCCTCGGAGAGCGTGTCGTCGTCGAGTCCCGGCGCGTCGAAGGGGTCCCTGCGCCGACGGTGCGGAAGCGACAGTCGGGCGGCGTCGCGCACGTCGTCGGCCGTGACCTCGGTGCGGTCGCGCCAGGCGGCCAGCGCCATGGCGGCGCGCGCGGTGACGATGTCCGCGCGCAGCCCGTCCACCTCGAAGGCCGCGCACACCGCGGTGACCTGGCGCAGCGCCGCGTCGGTGAGCACGACGCCGGGCAGCCGCTTGCGCGCGGCCCGGATCTGCTCAGCCAGCTCCTCCTCCTCGCGCTGGAACCCGGCCGCGAACCCGTCCGGGTCGGTCTCGAAGGCCAGCCGCCGCCGCACCACCTCGGCGCGCTCGGCCGGGTCGCGGGTGGCGGCGACCTCCACGGTCAGGCCGAACCGGTCCAGGAGCTGGGGCCGCAGCTCCCCCTCCTCCGGGTTCATGGTGCCGACCAGGAGGAACCGGGCGGCGTGCCGCACCGACACCCCCTCGCGCTCGACGTGGCAGGTGCCCATGGCGGCCGCGTCCAGCATCAGGTCGACCAGGTGGTCGTGGAGCAGGTTCACCTCGTCGACGTACAGCACGCCGCGGTGCGCGGCGGCGAGCAGGCCGGGCTCGAAGGCGGTGACGCCCTCGGTGAGGGCCCGCTCGATGTCGAGGGAGCCGACGAGGCGGTCCTCGCTGGCGCCCACGGGCAGCTCGACCAGCCGGGCCGGGCGGTCCTCGGGGACCGCGCCGGAGGGGTGGGGGCCGTCGGGGCACTCCGGGTCGGGCGCGTCCGGGTCGCACCCGAACCTGCACCCTGCCACCGCCCGCTGGTCGGGCAGGAGCGCGGCCAGGGCCCGCACGGCGGTCGACTTGGCGGTGCCCTTCTCACCACGGACCAGCACCCCGCCGACCGCCGGGGAGACGGCGTTGACGAGCAGGGCAAGTTTCAGGTCGTCCATGCCGACGACCGCACTGAAGGGATAGCGAGCGGTAGCGCTCACGCGGGTCAGTCCTTCCTCGGGAGTCCACGCCCATAGGGGTCGGTCGCGGCGCCGCGCAGTGTCCTGGCTCCCGGATCGGCGCTCGCCCGCCGCCTTCCCGCCGCACGTGTCGGCGGTGGCTCTGTCGCGCGGGTCCGCTCCCCGGTCACAGTGGCGGGTCCGCCCCGGCCTCACACCGGCGTTCCTGCCTCGGCACCGCCCTACAGAGTCTCATACGGCGCGTTCCAGGCCGTTTCCGGCCAGGTGCCGAACCAGAGCCGGGGCGACGGGGTCGAATCAGGGAGACGGCAGGGGTCCAGCGCATTCGGCGTAGGGAGGCGGTCGCCATGGTGGCCGGTCTGGTGGCAGGTCTGGCGGCCGCGGGCCTGGTGGGCCTGGCGGCCGGACTCGCGGTGCTGTCGACGCGGGTCCGTGCCGAGGAGGTCGAAGGCGCCCGGCGCGCCGACGCCTGGAGGGCGGGTCCGGCCCGGTCGGACGGTGCGAACGCGTACTGGATGTGGAGCGGCGCCGGTGACACGGGCGGGAACCCCGGTGACGGTGGGACCGTCGGCACAGGTACCGGCGGGGGCGACTTCGGCACGGGCTTCGGCGGGTCGGACAGCGGAGGATTCGGAGGCGGCTTCGGCGGGATCGACGGCGGCGGGGGCGGCGGAGGCGCCTGACACGGGCCGTCGCCCACGAAGCGAAGGCGCCTCGCGCACATGCCCAGACGAGCAGGATCTGGAGTGGTGGAACCTTCGGCGGTCGCGCCCCCATGGGCGGGCGGCCGTAGGCGGGCGACCGAAGGCGGCCCGCCTACAGGCAGGACGCCGGTCAGGACGCCGACGCGGGGCGGGACCGGGCCGCCCCTGCGCCGCGACGATGGCACTGGCCTGGTCGGACGGAAATTCCGCGGGCGTGACCGCGAACGTATTGACCCCGCTTCCTGTGGCGGCGGTGGCACCGGTACTCGTCCTTGCCGTGCGCGCCGCGGCCCTGGATCGTTGATGGGAACCCCTGTATCGCCTGCGGACACGGCGAGGGCCCCATGGTCGGTGTGTGATGCTGGGCGCACCAGGGGGTCGGAGCGGTGGTCCGGACGCTTGAGGGGCAACTTGGGCGCCGTGCCGGGTGAACCGCCTGAGGCACATGGGCGCCGGGGTGTGCTGGCGATCCGCGCGCTCTGCGCCGCGATGCGGCACGACCGGCTGACCGGGGCACCGGTCGAGCGGCCGCTGGTGACCTGTGACCAATGAACGGGGCACACATCCCATCCACCATCCGGCCGCGATCCGCGCCGCCACCGGGCGGGGAGGCGGGCGCAGGAAGGGCACCGCGAGCGGGACCGTGGGCTCTGGGCCGACTTCGGCGATGGCGGTGGCGGTGGCGGATTCTGCCGCCCCGCACCACGGCGCACCGGTCCGGCCCTTCCCCGACAACTGAAACGCGTTCTACCATGCTGTCCACTCGTCCCGCCCGACCCCTGGGAGGCGCCGTGGCCACCGACATGTCGATCGGGCTCGCCCTGGGCTACTGGGGCCGCGAAGGGGACGACGCCACCGCCACCGTCCTCGCCGCCGAGGAGCTCGGGTACGACTCGGTCTGGACCGCCGAGGCCTACGGCTCCGACGCCTTCACCCCGCTCACCTGGTACGGCGCCCGCACCCGCCGGATCGGCCTGGGGACCGCCGTCGCCCAGCTCTCCGCCCGCACCCCCGCCGCGACCGCCATGCACGCCCTGACCCTCGACCACCTCTCCGGCGGACGGCTGCGCCTGGGCGTCGGCGTCTCAGGGCCGCAGGTCGTGGAGGGCTGGTACGGCGCCCCCTTCCCCCGCCCCCTGGAGCGCACCCGCGAATACCTCGACATCATGCGGCAGGTCTGGCGCCGCGAGGCCCCCGTCACCTCCGACGGGCCGCACTACCCGCTGCCCCTGCCCGGCGGCACCGGCCTCGGCAAGCCCCTCAAGCCGATCACCCGCCCGCTGCGCCCGCGCATCCCCGTCTACCTGGGCGCCGAGGGCCCCCGCAACGTCGCGCTCGCCGCCGGGGCCGCGGACGGCTGGGTCCCCATGTTCTTCCACCCCGAGCGCAGCCCCGCCCTGTACGCGGACGCGCTGGCGGCCGCCCCGCCCGGCTTCGACATCGCCTGCACCGTCACCGTCGTCCCCGGCGTCGACACCGACGCCGCGCTCTATACGGCCAAGGCGCCGCTGGCCTTCTACATCGGCGGCATGGGCGCCGCCCGCCGCAACTTCCACCTCGACGTCTTCACCCGGCTCGGCTTCGGCGACGCGGCCCGCAAGGTGCAGGAGCTGTTCCTCGCCGGCCGCCGCGGCGAGGCGGTCACCGCCGTCCCCGACGAGCTGGCCGACGCCCTGTGCCTGGTGGGCCCACTGCCCCGGATCGCCGAGCGGCTGGAGGCCTGGCGCGCCTCCCCGGTCACCACGCTGCTGGTCGCCGGGGTGCGCGACGAGCCCACCCTGCGCGCCCTGCGCGACATGGTGCTGGGGTGAGCCGCCGGAGGACGGCGCACGCACGTACCCCCGATCAGCCGCGTCAGTCGAGGACGCGCACCAGCGTCCAGCCGCCGCCCACCACGTCGTGCCGCAGCTCGTAGACGCCCAGCGACCGGTCCGACCCGGCCTCGACCCGCCAGTGCCGCCGCTGGGGCAGGTGCTCCCCTGCCTCTGCCTCGGCCGCCCATTCGGCGCGCAGCGTCACCCAGTGGTCGATCACCCGCCGCACGGTGTGGATCCGCCCGCTCCAGGTGAAGCGGACCGGACGGCCCCCGCTCTCCACCACCTCGATCGGCGCGCCGTACACACGGCTCATCGGCCTTCCTCCCCTCTCGCGCCGACGCCGCGGCACCGGCAGCACGACGAGAGCCTGCGGGGAAGGACAGGCGTCGAACGCGTGTTCCCATCATAGCGGCGCGGACGGGGCGCCGGGGCGCACCGCGCGGATACCCGGGCGAGCACGGGCTCGGTACGCTATGACGGCGAATCGCGACCCACAAAGGAACTTCAGCACAGTGACGCCAAACGGGCACGACAGCGCCAAACCCCTCCGCACCGGCGACCCCCGCGAGCTCGGCGACTACACGGTCCTGGGCCGGCTGGGCCGCGGCGGCATGGGCACCGTCTACTTGGCCCGCACCCCGGAGGGCCGCCGGGTCGCGGTCAAGCTCATCCACCCCGACCTCACCGACGACGAGGACTTCCGGCGGCGGTTCGCCCGGGAGGTGGAGTCGGCCCGCCGGGTCGCCCGGTTCTCCACCGCGGGCGTGCTGGACGCGCGCCTGGAGGGCGAGCCGCTGTTCATCGTCTCCGAGTACGTCCCGGGCCCCAACCTGGCCGAGGCGGTCGCCGCCGAGGGCCCGATGACCGGAGGCACCCTGGACGGCCTGGCCATGGGCGTGGCCGCCGCGCTCACCGCCATCCACGGCGCCGGGGTGATCCACCGCGACCTCAAGCCGGCCAACGTGCTGCTGTCGTCGGTGGGCCCCAAGGTGATCGACTTCGGCATCGCCCGGGCGATGGAGGACGACGGCGCCGTCACCCGGTCCAGCCAGCTGATGGGCACCCCGGCCTACCTGGCCCCCGAGCTGATCGCGGGCCAGGACATCACCCCCGCCTCGGACATCTTCTCCTGGGGCTGCCTGGTGGCCTTCGCCGGGACCGGCCGCGCCCCGTTCGACGCCCCCAGTGTCCCGGCGGTGCTCCACCAGATCACCTCGATGGCGCCGGAGCTGGGCGACCTGGAGCCGCCGCTGCGCGACATGGTCGCGGCCGCCCTGTCCAAGGACCCCGCCGAGCGCCCCACGGCCCAGCAGCTCCTCAACCGCCTGGTCGGGCAGGAGGACCCGGACGAGGCGGTGGTCGACCGGACGGTGGTGCGCTCCTGGACCCCGCCGTCGACCGCCCGGCCCACGCAGGCCATGGCCGCATCGGCGGCCGGTGCGGCGGACGGCGACACCCCCGCTTCCGAGCCGGGCGGGCGGCCGACCGCCGCGATGCCCCCGCCCGGGGCGACGCAGGCGGCGGCGCCGCCGCAGGACACCATGGCGGCGGCCCCGCCGACCATGCCCTACGCACCGCAGCACCCCTCCGGCCCGCAGCCGCCCGTGCCGGGCGGCGCCCCGCAGGGGGCCGTCCCCTCCGGGCCGCAGCACCCGCAGGGCCCTCCCCCGCACGGGTACGGCCCCGGCGGCCCCGGCGGTCCCGGCGCGCCGGGCGGCCCAGGGAGTCCGACGGGTCCGGGCGGTCCCGGCGTACCCTCGCCCCCGCACGGCGGACCCACCCCGTTCGGCGCAGGCGGCCCGGGCGGCCCCGCGGGTCCGGCGGGGCCGGGAACGCCGCCCGGCGGGCAGGCGTCCCCGGGCGGGCGCAAGCGCCCCTCCAAGACCGTCCTCGGCCTGGTCGCCGCGGGTGTCGTGCTGGTGCTGCTGGCCGCGGGCGGCGCCGCCGTCTACCTCACCCGCGACCCGCAGTTCCCCGCCGACGCCGACGGCATCTACCAGCAGGACTTCGACAGCGGCCAGACGGACTGGACCGACAGGTACGACTACGAGTTCGAGGACGACTCCGCCTTCGGCCACATCGACCAGGCATTCGCCCTGCGCGCGACCGAGGACGACGACGAGCCGACCGTGCGGGTCCCGGCCCAGATCGGCGACTGGCACCCGGTGCACATGGCCGCCTCCGTCGACCTGGTCTGGGACTCCGGGCCCGACTACTCCGAGGCGGGGATGTACTGCTTCGGCTACGACGCCGACGACAACCGGTACGAGGAGGATTACCGCCAGTACGAGGTGCGGCTCCGCAAGGACGGCAGGGAATTGCTCATCCGGCGCAACGGCGGCTCCGAGGAGGGCCAGGGCACCCTGGCGCGCGTCGGCGACGTGCCCGGATACGACGCGTCGGACGGCGCGGCCAACACCCTGCAGATCACCTGCGATCGCACCGTCGAGGAGGGGCAGGAGCCCGAGGACGGCACGGTGACGGTCCGGGCCTGGGTCAACGGCGAGTTCGCGGTGGAGGCCGCCGACGACAACCCGATCATGGGCCGGGGCACCGGCCTGGTGCTGTCCCGTTCCGGGGGCAGCGGCGGCGACGCGGTCGCCCGGTTCGACGACTACGAACTGCTGAAGACCGCCAACGCGACCGAGGCCGAGGACCCGGACAAGGACGGCTCGGAAGAGAGCTGACCCGGACAGGCCCGCCCCTTCGGCGCCGGGGCGGGTGACCGCCCGTCCCGGCGGCCTTCCGTCCGGTCGACCGCCGCCGCGGGCTCCGCCCGGGTGCGCGGCGCGTTCCCGGATGCCCCCGCCTCAGCGATGCGCGACGGCGTCGGTGCGGTGCGGCGTCCGGTGGCCCACGGACGGGGCGCGGGCGGGGCACGGCTCAGGGCTCCGCAGGCGGGCCGGGACCCGCCCCACGCCGCAACAACACCACCGCGCTGACTTGGTCGGACGCAGACTCCACCGCTGCAGGAGCCATGACGGCCGAACGGCCCCGCCCCCGCCGTTCCGCCCTCGACCTGGGACGCACGGCAGGGGCAGGGCCGAGAGCCGACAACGGCCGAGTAGCGGCCCTAGGTGCCCTGTCCCGTCACCCCGTCACCGCTCCCTCACACTCTGCTCAGGGACACCCGTGTTCGGGGCGCCCGTGTCGTCGTCCGCCGAGCCCCCGGCCGCCGCGGCCTCGGCCGCCCGGCGGGCGTTCTCCACCGCCTCGGCGGCGCTCTGCGCCGCATCGTCGGCGGCCGCCCGGGACGCCCGGTCCCCCTCGTCCGCCGAGGTGAGCTCGGGGGTGCCGCCCTCCTCCAGCTCGCCGGTGCCCTCCCGGCCGTCGTGCTCGCCGCCGCCGGCCCCGGACTCGGACTGCCCGGAGAAGGCGCGGGACACGTTCTGCACCGCCGACGTCAGCTCGCCCGGGATCACCCAGAAGGTGTTGCCCTCGCCGTTGGCCAGCGACGGCAGCGTCTCCAGGTACTTGTAGGCCAGCAGCTTGGGGTCGGCGTTGTTGCGGTGCACCGCCTGGAACACGCGCTCGATCGCCTGCGCCTCGCCGTCCGCGCGCAGGATGCGCGCCTGCTGGTCGCCCTGGGCCTCCAGGATCGCCTGCTGGCGGGCGCCTTCGGCGGTGAGGATGCGCGACTGCCGCTCGCCCTCGGCGTGCAGGACCACGGCCCGCTTGTCGCGCTCGGCCCGCATCTGCTTCTCCATCGCCTCCTTGATGGTGGGCGGCGGGTCGATCGCCTTGATCTCCACGCGGTTGGCGCGGATGCCCCACTTGCCGGTGGCCTCGTCCAGCACGCCCCGCAGGCGGGTGTTGATCTCCTCCCGGGAGGTCAGCGTGCGCTCCAGGTCCATCCCGCCGATCACGTTGCGCAGCGTGGTGACGGTGAGCTGGTCGATGGCCTGCAGGTAGTTGGCGACCTCGTAGGCGGCCGCCTTGGGCTCGGTGATCTGGTAGTAGAGCACCGTGTCGATGTTGACGACCAGGTTGTCCTCGGTGATGACCGGCTGCGGCCGGGACGAGAACACCTGCTCGCGCAGGTCGAACTTGGTGTTGACGCGGTCCACGATCGGGATGATGAAGTTCAGCCCCGGCTGGAGGGTGCGCTGGTAGCGGCCGAAGCGCTCGATGTTGTAGGCGCGGGCCTGTGGAACGATCCGCACCGTGGAGACCACCAGCAGCACCGCGATGGCCGCCAGGACGATGAAGAGGATGTCGGCTCCCATGATGTACCTGCCCTGCGAGTCGGATCGTGCGGGTCGGTGCGTGGGGCTCCCCCGGTCACGGCAAGGCCTCGCGCGGGTAGACGACGGCCGTGGCCCCGTCGATCTCCATCACGTCCACGTGCACGCCCGCGGGGATGACGTGGTCCTCGTCGAGGGCGCGCGCGGACCACTCCTCGCCCAGCAGCTTGATCCGCCCGTGGTCGCCGGTGACCTGCTCGGTGACCACGGCAGAGCGGCCCACCAGGGCGTCGGTCCCGGAGGGCAGCAGCGGCGGCTGTTTCAGGTGGCGGCGGGCGATGGGGCGGATCACCAGCAGCCCGGCGGCCGACGTGAGGATGAAGGCGAGCACCTGGGCCACCACGCCCATGCCCACGGCGCCCACCACACCGGCGACCAGCGCCGCGACCGCCAGCAGGCCGAGGGACAGGGTCAGGGTGAAGGCCTCGGCGATGCCGAGCGCGACGGCGGCGATCAGCCAGAGGACCCATAGCGGCATAAACGGCCTCCCGTCCAGCGGGTACCACTAAACTACCCGCGCGATGGTGGGGAAGCACACAACTTTCGGCCATCCGATGCCCGCCGCTGAGACGGTTTCCGGACCGGCGCCCTGTGGCCTCGCCGCATGCCCCTCCGGTCCACCCGCCCCGGCGCCCTTTCGCCCCCGGGGAGCCCCGCCCCCGTGCACGGACGCGTCCGGGCGGTCCGGGGCCGCCCCGGCCCGCTCGGAGGGAGGATCCTGCGGAGTCCGGACGGAGGACCGTGCGGTCGCGGAGGCGGGCCTCCCGCCCCCGCGGCCGCCGGGAGGGTCAGCCCCTCCCGCTGTCGAACTGCATCACCATCTGGTAGGTCGGCCGGTTCTGCCAGGCGATGGGCCACATGTTGATGCCGCCCAGGGGCTGCTGCACGAGGGCGTCGGCGCACACCTGGTCGCCCGCGTCGCAGCCCCCGCCGCCCGGGTAGACCTCGTCGGCGGGCTGGGCCGCCGCCTCGGCCAGGGTGTCGGCGAGCACCCGGGCGCACGCGTCGGCGTCGCCGTCCCCGCAGTAGGCCCCGCCGAGGCCGCCCTCGACGTCCTCCCCGAGCACGGTGCGCAGGTCCTTGTCCACGTAGGACCACCAGCCGTACTGGTAGGCCGAGCCCTTGTGCTCGCCGTCGCCGTTGGGCGTCTCGTCAACCTGCACGGCCCCGGTGAGCCCGGAGAACAGCTCCCCGCCCAGGCCCGGTTCGAACTCGGCCTCCACCAGGCGCGGCCACCAGGCGTCCATGATCCGGATCGCGTCGGCGTGCTCGTAGGCCCCGGCGTCCCGGGAGGGCTCGCGGCGCGGGGCGCCCGCCTCCCGCCAGGCCGCCAGCGCCTCGACCGCCTCGGCGACCTGCGGGTCGGAGGTGTCGGCGCGCTCCAGCACCCGCAGCATCTCCGGGAGCACCTGCTCACCGCGCAGGTCGGTGTGGCCGGCCTCCATCATCACCTGGACCAGCGAGGCCCGGGTGAAGGGGTGCCCCTCCTCGATGAGGGAGGCCACCCGCCCGTCGAGCAGGTCGCCGCGGTGCACCGAACCGGTGCCCCAGCCGGAGGTGTAGCCCCGCGCGGCCTTGTTGTTCCAGTTGACGTAGTAGTCCTGGCCGACCGAGTTGGGGTGCTCCTGGCGCGGGTGGTACTCGGCACCGTTGTGGGCGGGGTCCCAGCCCTTCCACCCGGCGGCCGAGTCCGCGGCGATGGGCAGGTTGGGGTCGGTGCCCTCGGTGCGCACCGGGTTGGCGCCGGAGTTCTGGAAGGCGACCTGCCCGGCGTCGGCGTAGTGCCAGTTGAAGGCGTAGCCGATGTCGGCGGCGGCCTCCTGGAAGTCCTCGGCCGAGGCAACCTCCCCCGGGTCGTTGAGGCGCTGGAAGCCGATGATGGAGTCGACCTCCCGCATGTAGGTGGAGCGGCGGACGGTGAAGGCGACCGGGTCGCCGCCGACCGTGCCGAACGACTCCACCAGGCCGAACTCCGAGCGCAGCGATGTCAGGCGGTAGGACCCGGCGGGCGTCTGGTCGGCGACCGTGGGCTCCCAGGCGTTCTCCACGGTCAGCTCCTCGAACGGGGTGCAGGAGCCGTCCCGGGCGACGTAGGCCCGCGACCCGGTGTCCGGGTCGGAGCCGTCGGTCTCGCACAGCTCCACCGCGAAGGTGTCGGTGATGTCCTGACCGGCGGAGGTGGCGCTCCAGGCGTAGTCGACGCCGCGGCCCATCTGCACGTAGAAGCTGGTCCCGGCGAAGGAGGCGCCGCGGGCGCTGATGCCGGGCCCCTGCAGCTCCTGCACCATGAGCAGCTGCGGGGAGAAGTAGCCGGTCTGCGGGCCCATGACGGCGATGGGGCTGCCGTCGGCGGTGTGCTCGCCGGAGACCATGAGCGCGTTGGACATGCCGCGCGGCTCGGCGAGGTCCTCGGGGAGCACGCCGTCGTTGAAGATGCCCGCCGCGTCGTCGAGGTCGCCCTCCTCGGCCTTGTCCTCCAGCTCGGCGGCGTCGCCCTCCGGCAGCTCCTCGACGGTGCCGCCGCCCTCATCGGCGCTGGCGGACGAGGCGGCCTCCGCACCGCTCTGCGGGGCGTCCTCGCCGGACGCGGCGGAGCCGGTCTCGTCGTGCACGATGTCGTAGGGCTCGACCGACCCCGGGTCGGGCATGGCGCGGCCGACCGGGTCCTCGGGCGTGCGCGTGTAGGGGAACTCGCCGTCGACGGTGGTCACGGCCTCGGGGTCGTTCTCCATGCGCCAGGCCTGCCAGCGCCGGTCGCCCTCCTCCTCGCCGTACCGGTTCTGGAAGGAGAGGCGGATCAGGGCGGACTGGACCTCGCCGCCGCCCCCGCCGCCGAACAGCGCACCGACCATCGAGGCGATGCCGACGATGTCGGTGGGGCGGAAGTGCTCGATCTCGCCTTCCTGGGTGATGGCGTCCTTGTGGCCGGTGAGCACGTACTCGCCGGGGTAGTCGCGGCGGTCCTGGGAGCGGTCGATGTAGGCGTTGATGCCCTCGACGTAGGATTCCACGTCCGCCAGCGCCTGGGCGCCGCGCTCGCCGGAGGCGGCGACCCGGTCGATCTGGGCCTGCTTGTCCTCTTCGGTGTAGGGGGCGGTGCGCCAGAGCATCTGCTCGAAGGAGCGGTTGCCCTCGGCGCCCCCGGCGAAGGGGGTGAGCTCGCCGCGGCCCAGGTTGCGCAGCACGTCCATGAGGAACAGCCGGTCCTCGGCGGCGGCGTAGCCCGCGCCGAACATGGTGCCCTGGCGGGTCTCGCCGTAGACGTGCGGGACACCGAAGTCCTCGTCGCGCTGGATGGTGACGTCGCCGCGGGGGCTGTACTCGCGCGCGACGTCCTCGGGGTCGACGCCGAAGGAGGCGTCCATGAAGTAGCCGCTCAGGCCGGAGTCGTCCAGGCCCTGGTAGTCGTGCAGCAGGTTGTCGTACCGGTCGAGCTGGTCGGAGGAGTGCGCGGGCCGGGTGCCGAAGGCCTGGTTGCCGAGGATCTCGATGAGGGTGGCGTTGCCGTTCTGGCCCGGGGGCAGGACGTCGCTGCAGCCGCCCTCGCCGCAGTGGTCCTCGATCNCGCCCGGGGCGCCCGCCGGTGCGGCGCCGCCGAGGGGGCCGGGGACCAGGGCGAGCGCGCAGGCGACGGCCAGCCCGGCGGCGGGGAGGCTGCGTCGGGGGTGATGGGGCATGTGTCGTACCTCGATCGGCAGGGGGCGACAGGGGGGGTCGGTGCCGGTGTCGGCTCGGGTCGTGGTACGCATCGGGTCGGCGGCAGATTACGCACGGCAGCCGGATTCACGAAAGACTTTCACGTTCCCTCAGTGCCGCATCCCCCGCCAACGGCACACCGGAGCCCGCCGGACACCGCCCGACCGGACACCCACCTCCGCCATCGCTACCAGCGGTAACAGTTCATCTCCGCGGCGACGGAACAGGGCACCGACCACACACAAGAGGAGTGGCCACATCCGGACACGCCCACCCCGTCGCCCGCCGGGCGCGCACATGGTCACCCGTGACGAACGGCGACGGGAACGGCTGGCACCCCGCTCACGGACCCCGACCGGGCGGCGGGCCGCCATGGCGCAAGGAAAAGTAGCGGCAACGAGGCAGGTCGGCGGGCCTTGCGGCAGCGTTGTCGGGCGCGCGGCGTGTGCGTGGTCACCGTGATGGGCAGCGACGGCCAGAGCGGGGCGGGTCCCGGGTCCTGCTTGCCGGGCGCCGGGTTCCTGGCGGTCCGGGTGGGGGCGGCGGAGCTGGTGCCCCGCTTATGGGCCCCTGCCGTCTGCCGGGCCGCCGGGTTGTGAGGTGGAAGGCGGCGACGACGAAGGTCGGCGGCCCAACCGGCAGCGTCGTCGAGCGGCGGGCGTGTGCGTGGTCGCCGTGACGGGCGGCGACGGAGGGAGCGGGGCGGGTCCCCGATCCTGCCTGCCGTCCGGCGGGTTACTCGTGGTCCGGGAAGGCGGCGCGGTACCGGGGTTCGCGCTCTTCCGTGCCCGTGGCGGCCGCCGGGCCCGCGCAGTGAACCCCGTCAAAGCTGTGACCTGGTCGAATACTCCGCGTTACGTGCGGGCGGGGGCGGGAAGCGCGCCCAGCGACCCCCACGGACGCCCCCGGGCGACGAACACCGCGACACCAGAACCGATTCTGCAAGTGGAATGCCCTATTCTTGCCCGAACGGGGTGTCCTGGTGGGGCGCTCGGGCGGACGCGCAGCCGCCCGACCCCCTCCGCCGGGCTCCCGGGGCCCGCGCGGGGCCGATATCGACTACACGCAGTGACACCGGACCCGTCAAACGGCCCCGGTGTGCCGTTTAAGGCCCTCCAAGCACCGAAACCCGTTCACCTATCGCGATGAACGCACGCCCGCACCGCCCGCGATTCCGCCCCGGCCGTCGGACAGGGCGCAGGAGGGGCCCCGGTGGCCGGGGAACCGGGCGAAGCGGGCACCGGGCCGGTAGCGGCGGGACCGAAACCCGCCTTCCCGACCCCACGGGCGCCCCGGGGGGGGCGC
>NZ_ANBH01000079.1 GCF_000341185.1 Nocardiopsis chromatogenes YIM 90109 | reverse complement strand
GGGGCGGCCGGGCGGCGATCCCACCGCACAGGATCACCGCCCCCTCCCCGCGCGCCCGTTGTGCCCGATACGCCCCACACCGGCGGCTCCTCCGCGATGATCTCGACAAGGGTGCTGTCATTCCGGCGGTGGTTTCTAGTGTTCAAGGCCGACATCCCCGAGATCAACGCGGGAGAGGGCGCACCGGCCCGGCGGACGCCACGAGCGCGGACGACCACCCGCCCACCCCACCGCGCCACCCACCCCGACCACAAGGAACCCGCCGGACGGCAGGAAGGGCCCGGGAACCGCCCCGCTCACCCCGTCGCCGCCCAACACGGTGACCGCCCGCACGCCCGGCACCCGACAGCGCTGCAGGAAGGGGCCGCCGACCTGTCCTCGTCGCCGCTTTCTTCCTTGCGCTCCGATGGCCCGCCACCCGGCCGAAGCCCGCGAGCGGGGCACCAGCCCAGCCGCCGCCCACCCGAACCACAAGGAACCCGCCGCCCGGCAAGCAGGGCCCGGGAACCGCCCCGCTCATGCCGTCGCCGCCCCTCCAGCGACCATGTCCACGCCCGACGGCCGACAACGCTGCAGGTCGGGGCGCCGCCTCTTGTCGTCGCCGCCTCTCCGTCCGGCCACCGCTGCCCCGCCGCTCGGACGGGGACCGCGGGTGGGGGACCTGCTCTGTCGCCCCTCCCCGGACCCCGCGGGGCGGCGGGGGCAGCGGGACCGACGGGACCAGCGGCGCGGAATCGGCCGAAGCCTCCCCTCAGTCCTCGTCGTCGCCCTCCAGGTCCCCCTCAAGGCGGAGGTAGGTCTCCCTCAGGCGGTCCAGGACCTCCTTGTCGGGCTCGGCCCACAGACCCCGGTCGGCCGCTTCGAGCAGGCGCTCGGAGATGCCCCGCAGCGCCCACGGGTTCGACCCCTCCAGGAATTCGCTGTTCTCCGGGTCGAACACGTAGGTCTCGGCCAGCGTCCGGTACATCCAGTCGTCCACCACACCGGCCGTGGCGTCGTAGCCGAACAGGTAGTCCACCGTCGCCGCCAGCTCGAACGCGCCCTTGTACCCGTGGCGGCGCATCGCGGCGATCCACCGCGGGTTGACCACGCGCGCCCGGAACACCCGGCGGGTCTCCTCCCCCAGGGTGCGGGTCTTGACCTGCTCCGGAACCGCCGAGTCGCCGATGTAGGCGGCCGGGGACTCGCCGGTCAGGCGGCGCACCATCGCCACCATGCCGCCGTGGTACTGGAAGTAGTCGTCGGAGTCGACGATGTCGTGCTCGCGGGTGTCCTGGTTCTTGGCCGCCACCGAGATGCGGCGGAAGGCGGCCTCCATGTCGGTGCGGGCCTCGGCGCCGTCCAGGCCGCGGCCGTAGGCGTAGCCGCCCCACACCGCGTACACCTCGGCCAGGTCGGCGTCGTCGCGCCAGTTCCGGGCGTCGATCAGCGGGAGCAGGCCCGCGCCGTAGGCGCCCGGCTTGGAGCCGAAGATGCGGGTGGTGGCGCGGCGCCAGTCGCCGTGCTCGGCGTGGTCGGCGGCCGCATGGGCACGGCAGAAGTTGGACTCGGCGGGCTCCTCCAGCGCCGCCACGGCCGCGATCGCGTCATCCACCAACCCGATGACGTGCGGGAACGCGTCCCGGAAGAAGCCGGACACGCGCAGGGTCACATCGATGCGGGGGCGGCCCAGCTCCTCCAGCGGCACCACCTCGAACCCGGTGACGCGGCGGGAGGCGTCGTCCCACACCGGACGGCACCCCAGCAGTGCCAGCACCTCGGCGATGTCGTCGCCCTGGGTGCGCATGGCGGCGGTGCCCCACACGGTGATCCCCACCGAGCGCGGGTAGTCGCCGGTGTCGGCCAGGTGCCGCGCCACCAGCGAGTCGGCCAGGGCCTGGCCCACCTCCCAGGAGTTGCGCGACGGGATCGCCTTGGGGTCGACCGAGTAGAAGTTGCGGCCGGTCGGCAGCACGTTGACCAGCCCGCGCGTGGGCGACCCGGACGGCCCGGCGGGGATGTGCCCGCCGTCCAGGGCGTGCAGCACGGCGTCGATCTCGGCGCCGGTGGCGTCCAGGCGGGGCACCACCTCCTCGGCTGCGAACTCCAGCACCCGCACCATGTCGGCGACCGCCTCGGAGGCACCGGCGTCCGCGGCCGCACCATCGGCCGCACCATCGGCGGCACCCCCCTCGGCGGCCGCACCGCCGAGCACCGCGGCGACGGCGTTCCCCGCCCTCTCGGGCGCCCAGCCGTCCTCCTCCATCCGCTCGACCATGCCCCGGGCCAGCGCCTCGATCAGGTCCACGGCATCGGATGCGGTGCGGGCGGGCCCCTCGGCCAGGGCGGTCAGTTCCCCGGGGACCTCCACCCGGGCCCCCGGCTCGGCCAGCAGCTCCTTCTCGTCGAGCCCGAAGCGGCGGGACAGGGCCGCGCGCAGCCCCGGCAGCGCACCCGCGCGGCCGCCCCACACCTGGGTGGCGCGCAGCACCGCGAGCACCAGGTTGACCCGGGACTCGCCCTGCGGGGCGGCGCCCAGGATGTGCAGGCCGTCGCGGATCTGCACGTCCTTGATCTCGCAGAGGTAGCCGTCGACGTGCATGACGAAGTCGTCGAAGTCGTCCTCGCCCGGCATCTCCTCCTGGTGGAGGTCGTGGTGCAGCTCGGCGCTCTTGATCAGGGTCCAGATCTGGGCGCGCACCGTCGGCGCCTTGTCCGGGTCGAGCTCACTGACCATGGCGTACTCGTCGAGGAGCTGCTCCAGCTTGGCGATGTCGCCGTAGGTGTCGGCGCGCGCCATGGGCGGCACCAGGTGGTCGACCACGGTGGCGTGGCCGCGCCGCTTGGCCTGGGTGCCCTCCCCCGGGTCGTTGACGATGAACGGGTAGACCAGCGGCAGGTTGCCCAGCACCGCGTCGGGCGCGTCCTCGGCCGCCATGCCCAGGCCCTTGCCGGGCAGCCACTCCAGGGTGCCGTGCTTGCCCAGGTGCACCACGGCGTGGGCGCCGAAGCCGCCGTCCGAGGGGGCGGCCTCCATCCACCGGTAGGCGGCCAGGTAGTGGTGCGAGGGCGGCAGGTCGGGGTCGTGGTAGATGGCGATCGGGTTCTCGCCGAAGCCCCGCGGCGGCTGGATCATCAGGACGACGTTGCCGAAGCGCAGCGAGGCCAGCACGATCTCGGGGCGGCCGCGGGAGTCGTCGACGTACAGCTCACCGGGCGGGTCGCCCCAGTGGCCGCGGACCGCCTCGCGCAGCGCCTCCGGCTGGGCCTCGAACCAGCGGCGGTAGTCGTCCAGGGGCACGCGCACCTCGGCGGCGGCGAGCTGCTCCTCGCTCAGCCACTCCACGTCGTGCCCGCCCGCGGCGATGAGGGCGTGGATGAGCGGGTCGCCGTCGTCCTCGCGGCGCCCCTCCTCGGGGGCGGGCACCCGCCACAGCGCGTCGTCGGCGCCCAGGTCGTACCCGCGCTCGGCGAGCAGCCGGAACAGGCGCACCGCGGAGGCGGGGGTGTCCAGGCCGACGGCGTTGCCGACCCGGGAGTGCTTGGTGGGGTAGGAGGAGAGCACCACCGCCAGGCGGCGGTCGGCGTGCGGGACCGAGCGCAGCCGGGCGTGGGCCACGGCGGTCCCGGCGATGCGGGCGGCCCGCTCGGGGTCGGCGCGGTAGACGGCGATGCCCGCCTCGCCGACCTCCTTGAAGGAGAACGGGACGGTGATCAGGCGGCCGTCGAACTCGGGGATGGCGACCTGCATGCCCGCGTCCATGGGGGTGAGCGCGGCGTCGGAGGCCTGCCACTGCTCGCGGGTGGAGGTCAGCACCAGGCCCTGCAGCACCGGCACGTCGAGGGCGGCGAGGGCCCCGGCGTTCCAGGCGTCCTCGTCGCCGCCGCCGCTGGCGTCGGCGGCCACCGCTCCCCCGGCGGCCAGCACCGTGGTGACCACCGCGTCGGCGCGGCCCAGCAGGGCGAACAGGCCGGGAGTGTTGTCGGCGTCCAGGCCGCGCAGGGAGCCGGAGTAGACGGGCAGGGGGTGGCCCCCCGCGTCCTCGACCGCGCGGCACAGGGTGTCCACGAACCCGGTGTTGCCCGCCAGCTCGTGCGCCCGGTAGAAGACCACGGCGACGGTGGGGCGGCCCGGCTCGGGGGCGGGGTCGTCCTCGTCCCGCCAGGGCAGCCGGTGCACCCCGTACTCGGGCATCTTCTCCGGCGGGGCGAACCCGTCGCCGGTGAGGAGCACGGTGTCGGACAGGAACCGGGCGAGCTCGCGGAGGTTGCCCACGCCGCCCTCGGCCAGGTAGGCGTGGGCCTCGGTGGCCACGCCGGAGGCGACCGTGGACAGGGCGATCATCTCCGCGTCGGGGGCGGCCTCCCCGCCGAGGGCGACCAGCGGGACGCCGCTCGCGCGCAGCGCCTCCAGCCCCTCCTTCCATGCCTCGCTGCCGCCGAGCAGGCGCACCACCGCGACGTCGGCGCCGTCGAGCAGTGCGGGGACCTCGGATGCGGGGGTGCGCGCCGGGTTGGCGGTCCGGTAGCCCGCCTCCGCGGCGCGCGCGGCGAGGAGTTCGGTGTCCGCGGTGGACAGCAGCAGGATCGTTGCCACGCGTGGCCCTTCGTGTCGAGCCGGGGTCCGCGCCCCGGTACCGAGCGGTCTTCGGGCGCCGCGGAGTCTCCTGGCTCGGGCTTCGACGCCCGGCCCCGTGCCTTCCCGCCGGCGGACCGGCAGTGGCCTGCGTCGGGGCGGGCTCCTCCCTCACAGTTGCGGGACAGCCACGGCTTCGCACCCCGCTCGGGCGGGGGTCCGTGTTCCTCAGCGGCGCAGCCCCATCTTCGCAGAAGCGGCGGGACCGGGCCCGGCCAGGGTTGTACGCCCCGGTAAGGACTCAGGTTTTGCAACAATCGGTGCATGACCCAATACCCCCAGCCCCCCATGGGCCCAGGCGACCCGTACGGCAGGCCGGCCGATCAGGCCTACGGGGCGCAGCAGCCCTACCCCGGAGAGGGGTTCCCCCAGGCCCACGGCGAGATCGTCCCGGCGGGCACAGGCGGGTGGGACGCCCTCCCGCAGCAGGCCTCGGCCGAGCCGGTCCTCACCTCGATCGGGGACATCTCCGTCACACAGAGCGAGGTGATCACCCCCTCGGGCCGGTTCCCCATCCAGGGGGCGGTGTGGACCGTGACCGACATGAGCCACGTGGAGGAGAAGCTGTCCTCCACCGGGCTCGTGCTGACCATCGGCTCCATCGTGCTGTTCGTCTGGTTCTGCGGGCTGGGCCTGCTGGGCCTGTTCTTCCTGACGATGAAGGAGAAGGTGACGACCGGCAACATCCAGGTGTCGGTGTCCAACGGCAGGGCGCAGTACGCGACCGTGATCCCGGCGCGTCGGCCGGAGACCATGTACCAGGTCACCCAGCAGGTGAACTATGTCCGGTCGCTGTCGGCGATGTAGGCGGCGGTGAGGCCCGCTGTGCCGCCCCGCAGCGGGGCGGCACGGCCGTACGGCCGTAGGCCCGGAGCGGCCCACGCTCGGGGCGGGCCGCTCCGGAACCGCGCGCTCAGCGGCGCTGGACGGCGGCGTCGGTGCTGGTGAGGCGGTCGATGACGGTCTCACGCACGAAGGGCGCCAGGGGACGGCCCTCGGCGGCCTCCTCCAGGGCGGCGAACTCCTCGTCGGAGAAGGCAACGCTGAGGGTGTTCCCGGCGCCGCGCACTTGGGACAGGCCGAGCATCCGCCGGTGGACGCGTTCCAGGGCCTCGGCGGGCAGGGGGCCGTAGCAGGCCTCCAGGCGGCCGAGCCAGTCGCGCATCTCGCTCCAGCGGGCGTAGCGCCCGGCGATGACGTACAGGTAGGACTCCACGGTCCGCCCGCGCGCTGCGCGCCGCAGCTCGGCGTGGGTCATCGGGTCGAGGTCGAGGACGACCCGGTGCTCCGGCGCGGGGGCGGCCGGGCCGGGAGAAGAGGCGAGAGCGGCGGGCTCCGAGGGGTCCGAGGGGTCCGAGGCCCCTGCGGGCCCGGTGGACGCCACGGCCCCGGTGGGCCCGGCAGGGCCTTCGGACCCGACGCGGTGGGGGGCTTCACCGGACCCGGCGGCGACCGGCACGGCACCGCCGTCCAGGTCGTCGTGCTCCGGGGGCTGTTCCCCGTTCCGCTCCTGCTTGTGGACTGTCGCATGGTCGGCGCTCATGGGGACCTCCGTGGTCACGGGCCGAGGGAACCTCCGGACGCGCGTCCGGAGGGCGTGGCGGCCGCATTCCCTCGAGGGCCGTGTCCGCGAAGCACATGAGTCGTACTGGCCCGTGTCCCCGGTCCGCCACCGGTCGCCCCCACGTTAGAGCGGGACGGCGACGGCCGCCACCCGTCGTCCACAGGCCGCACCCGGGTCGGCCCCGTGCCCGGAAGCCGTACGCGAAACGGCATCGGGCGACACGGGAACGGACGGCGCGGGCGGA